>JBOGXT010000154.1:0-14028 GCA_050694635.1 Thermoleophilaceae bacterium | reverse complement strand
GTAGTCCACGATCGACTTGTCGATCAACCACTCGACCGGGGCCTTGTCGTCCGTGTACACGTCCCCGCCCCGCAGGGGCGGCTCGATCCGAGTGGCCGCGGCGAGCGCCGTTCCGCGCAGCCCGGGCGGCATGCCCTGCGCCGCCTCGCCCAGCCGGGCGCCGGACAGCGGCGCCTCGCTTGCCACGAGCAGCGTGTTGGTGTCCTCGATCGGGTCGCGCAGCACGTGCGGGAACACCTCGCCGATCGTCGCGGTGAGCACCTTCTCGAGGTCGTCCTGGCCCTCGGGATGGCCGGCGTTCACAACCAGCACCCCGCCCTCGCGCAGCCGGTCGCGCACGGTCTCGAAGAACTCCTTGGTCGTCAGGTAGAAGGGGATGTAGGGCTGGCGGTAGGCGTCGACCGAGATCTGGTCGTACTCCGCGTCGATCCGCCGCAGGAATGGCCTCGCGTCCTCGTGGTACGGGTGCAGGCGCGGGTTGTTCATGTCGAAGTACTCGCGCCCGATCTCCGACAGCTCCGCGTCGATCTCCACGCCGTCCACACGCGTCTCGGGGAAGAACTCCTCGTAGGCGCGCGAGGTCGTGCCGGCCGCGTTGCCGAGGATCGCCACGCGCTCCGGCGGCTCGTCGAAGGCGGCGAAGCCGAGCACGAGGTGGCCGTCCCAGACGTCGCCGGTGAGCACCGTGTCCGGGTAGTAGATCGAGTGCTGCGCCTGCCCCTCGTTCAGCTCGAGCGTGCGGTGGCCGTCGGGGTACTCGATCACGCGGGCGTACTGGTACTCGGTCTCGGCCTCGTGGATCACGCGGCCGCCGTCGGTGTCCGCCGCCTTGAGCGTGCCCACCGGCAGCGCGATCAGCGCTGCGATGGCGGCGGGGGCGAGCGCGTAGCGCCGCACCGGGCGCAGGCCCCAGACCGCCATCACGGCGATCGCGAGCGCGAAGATCAGGAAGGTCCGCCGCGTCCCCACCAGCGGGATGAGCAGCAGCGCCGAGAGCAGCGTGCCGGCCAGCGAGCCCGCCGTGGACAGCGCGTAGAGCCGCCCGGCCACGGTGCCCGCCTCCTCGACCGTGGACACCGCGAGCCGGATCGCATAGGGCGACACGGCGCCCAGCAGTAGCACCGGCACCGCCACCAGCACGAGCACCGCGGAGAGCGAGCCTAGGAAGGCGCCGGCCGAGATCGAGTCGAGGGCGTCCACCGCCACGTCGAGCAGCGGATCGGCCGCGAAGGGGACCAGCGCCAGCAGGGCCGCCGCGACCAGCGCCAGCAGGCAGAGCCCGCGCATGTTGGGGTGACGGTCGGCCAGCCGTCCGCCCAGCCAGTAGCCGATCGACAGCGCCACGAGGACGATCCCGATCGTGTTCGCCCACACAATCGTGGACGCGCCGAAGTAGGGGGCGAGCAGCCGCACGGCCGCGATCTCCGCGCCGAGAGAGCCCGTCCCCACCACGAAGACGAGCAGGGGCAGGGGCGGCATCGCCGCGGAGACTAGCTAGGGGCCGGTGTAGCCATTCGCGTAGCAGGGCCCGCCGCCGCACACGTCCACGACGCGGCCACCGATCCTCAGGAACTCCGACTTCTGGCGCCTCGCCGCCGCCTCGGCCCGCGGGTGGCCGTGCGGGTCCTGGCCCTCCCGGTTCGGCACGTTCTCGAGGGGCGCCGGCGGCGTGCCCGAGTCCCACCAGACGAGCGCCGAGCCGGCGTACGGGTAGGACGGGATCCGCCCCAGCCCGTACCACGGGTTCGAGAACGCCGAGCGCCCGGCGGCGAGCGCGGGCTGGCGCAGTCGGGCGCCGATGGTGCGGGCCATGACCAGCGCGGTCACGTCGGCGACCTGGTGGTCGCCGAACGCCACGTGCATCAGCACCCGGTGGCTCGGGGTGTTCGGCAGCGGCCTGTCGGTCATGTGCTGCGCGTAGCCGTTCGACTCGCCGCGGTCCCAGAGCATCTGGATCTGCGCGAGCCAGAGCTGACGCTCGAGCTGCCTCGGGTAGCCGCCGTAGAGGATTGGCGAGAAGGCGTCGAAGTCGACGCTGCGCTGGAGCAGGGTCGAGAAGTTCATGCCCGGCACGCCGAGCCCGGCCCGGTCGAAGTCCGGCGCGAGCGCCGTAAGCGAGCCGCCCATGATCGCGCCCTGCGAGTTGCCGTCGAAGAACAGGCGCCGCGTGTCGATCACGCTCTGCCCGTTCTTCTGGAAGGCGGGGTGCGAGGAGAACCCCTGCGGGTGGATCAGCGTCCGGCCGAGGAACATCTGCTGCAGGAAGCCCTGCTGCATCCGGTCGACCATGGTGTTGAAGCGCGACAGGTCACTCAACACCGTGATGATGTGCGGCACATCCTCGGCCGAGAAGCCGGCCCACGCGGTGGCGCAGAACACGATGTTGTGCTCGTTCGACATCGACTTCACGTTGCTCGCGTCGAACTCCGCCGGGTTGCCCAGCAGGCCGTGGCCGTACAGCGACGGCCGCGCCTTCGGCGGGGCGGCCGGGTCGAGCGCCGAGCG
Source organism: Thermoleophilaceae bacterium (assembly GCA_050694635.1). Classification (GTDB taxonomy): domain Bacteria; phylum Actinomycetota; class Thermoleophilia; order Solirubrobacterales; family Thermoleophilaceae; genus JACVRW01. The sequence continues at coordinate 11,523 of JBOGXT010000154.1, read as the reverse complement.
CGGGATGCTGCAGAAGTACCTGTAGGTCGTCGTGCCGCGCTGCTTCGGGCGACCGCGGCGATCGAACGTGAAGCGTCCGCCCGGCTGGCAGCCGTTGGTGAGGAAGCACGGCACCGTGATCCTGCCCTCGATGCGGCGGGCGATCCGGTCGTCCTCGGCGACGGAGCGGTCCTGCACCAGGTCGACCGTGAACGCGGGCGAGTCGCCCTGCACCTTCAGGTCGCGCAGGTTGGTGTCGCCGAGCTGGCGGAAGGCGCGGTCGCGTATGTGGAGGGCACGGCCGGCGAGGCTCCCGCGGCTCGCCACCGTGAAGTCCCAGGCGAGATAGAGGCTGCGGCGGCGCACGCCCGCCCTGGCGAGCTTGCGAAAGATCCGCTCGAAGTGCCGCCGGCGCGCCTCGATCAGCCGCCTGCGGGTGTCGATCCCGTCGCGGTAGATGCGGAATCCGCGGCCCGGGCGGATGGTCCTGCCGCCCCTCGTCTTGAGGTTCCGCAGGGCCACGATGTAGCGCTCGCCCTCGGTGAGGTTCTTCCCCGGGCGGATGATCAGGACGCGGTCGCGCCGGCGCGGCGGGTTCATATCGACCTCGGCCCAGACCGGGTGGCGCTTGCCGGTGTGCGCGTTGATGACCACGACGGGCGAGCGCTTGGCGAGGCTCCGGCGCAGGTTGCCGATCGGGGGCAGCTTCGAGCGCCGCGCCGCGGCGAGCGTGTCGAGGCCGCGCACCTTCGTGATGAGCATCGAGCCGGGGCTGAAGCCGTCGGCGCGGTTGATGTCGCGCGGGTCGATCGGACGCCCCTCCTTGTTGCGCGGCATCGAGGCTCGCTTCAGGGCCACGCGCCGATCGGTCGGCGTGCCCTCGTCGCGCTCCGTGAAGTAGTCGTTCGGCCAGGGGTACAGGCAGACGGCCGGATCCGTGAAGTCGCAGCGCTTCGAGGGCTTGGCCCCCTGCGCGCCGGCGGTTGCAGGAAGGATCAGTGCGGTGAGCAGCGCAAGGGCGGCCGCGAGTCCTGTCGTCATGGCGCGGCATCGTACATCCGGGCGCGCGGGTAGCTTCGCGGGTCATGGACCTCGCCGCCGCCGACCGCGCCCATCTCTGGCATCCGTTCACCCAGCAGCGCGGCTGGGTGGAGGAGGAGCCGCTGATCGTGGAGGAGGCCGAGGGCACCGACCTGGTCGATATCTACGGACGGCGCTACATCGACGGCGTGTCCTCGCTCTGGTGCAACGTGCACGGGCACCGCCACCCGCTGATCGACGCGGCAGTGCGCGACCAGCTCGACCTCGTCGCGCACTCGACGATGCTCGGCCTGAGCCACCGGCCCGGCATCGAGCTGGCGCGGCGGCTGGTCGAGCTCGCGCCCGCCGGCCTCACGCGCGTCTTCTACTCGGACTCCGGCTCGACGGCCGCCGAGATCGCGCTGAAGATGGCGTTCCAGTACTGGCGCCAGCGGGGCGAGGAGCGTCCCCGGTTCGTCGCGCTGCGGATGGCCTACCACGGCGACACGATCGGCTCGGTGTCGGTCGGGGGAATCGACCTGTTCCACTCGCTCTACCGGCCGCTCCTGTTCGACACGCTGAAGGCGGAGCCGGGCGAGCTCGCCGACATGGAGCGCCTGCTCTGCGCCCACGCCGGCGAGGTGGCAGCGGTGATCATGGAGCCGCTGGTGCAGGGGGCGGCCGGGATGTTGGTGCACCCGGAGGGCTACCTGCGGGGGGTGCGCGAGCTGTGCGACCGGCACGGCGTGCTGCTGATCCTCGACGAGGTGGCCACCGGGTTCGGCCGCACCGGGCGGATGTTCGCGTGCGAGCACGAGGCGGTGGCGCCGGACCTGTTGTGCCTGGCCAAGGGGATCACGGGCGGCTATCTGCCGCTCGCCGCCACGCTGGCGACCGAGCGGATCTACGAGGGCTTCCTGGGCGAGGTCGAGGAGCTGCGCACGTTCTTCCACGGGCATACGTACACGGGCAACCCTCTGGCGTGCGCGGCGGCGCTGGCCACGCTCGACGTGTTCGAGGCGGAGCGCACGCTGGAGGGGCTGGCTCCGAAGATCGAGCTGCTCGGGGAGCTGCTCGAGCCGCTTGCGGCGCACCCGGCGGTGCGGGAGGTGCGGCGGTGCGGGTTCATGACCGGGATCGAGCTCGCCGAGTACCCGCTGTCGGCGCGGATGGGGCACCGCGTGACGCTGGAGGCGCGGCGGCGCGGCGCGATCGTGCGGCCGCTCGGGGACGTGGTGGTGTTGATGCCGCCGTTGGCCATCTCTGTCGGCGATCTTCGCCGCCTGGTTGGGATCACGGTTGACGCGATCGACGCGGCGACCTCGTCTGGGCTTGTCGGTCAGGCCGCGTAGACGGCGGCCATAGAGGGTTGGGGCCCGGCCGCTTGGGGGGGTCCCCCTCGCTTCAGGCCGGCGTCGGCTTCATCTCCAGGCGGCGGGTGTCCGGCAGCGCGAGCAGTGCGGCGATCGACGCTAGCAGGAGCGCGAAGGCCAGCCACAGTGCGGTCGTCGTCCCGATCGCGGCGGCGACCGGGCCCCAGATCGCCAGGCCGAGCGGGTAGAAGGCGTACGAGCCGAACCAGTCGTACGAGCTCACTCGGGACAGCGAGCCCGCGGGGATGAGGCGCTGGAGGGTCGATTCCCACACCGACATCCCCATCATCAGCCCCACGCCTGACAGGAACGCCCCGCACGCCAGCAGGGCGACCGGCGTGCCGGCCGCGAGGAATGCCACCGGCAGCACGAACAGCCCCTCGGTGAGCCCGACGAGCACCAGCGGCCGCCGGGGCTTCGCCCGTGTGGCCAGCAGGCTCCCGGCCAGGGCGCCCACCCCCACCGCCGCCAGCACGGTGCCCCACGCCGCGGCGCCGCCCAGGTCGCGGTCGGCCACCACGGGCCCGAGCGCGCTCCATGCGCCCCACAGCATGTTCCCGATCGCGAAGTACGCGACGAACGCCCACACCCACCTGCGTGCGCGAAACACGTCCCAGCCCTCGCGCAGGTCGCCCACGAACGACGACGCCGCAGGTTCGATCCGGGCTCCGGGGCCCAGGCGCGCCAGGCAGGCCGCGCTCACCGCGAACGTGGCAGCATCCACGGCGATCGCCCACCCGGCGCCGGCCGCGGCCACGAGGACGCCCGCCCCGAGCGGGCCCACGATCTCACCCGTCGAGACCGCCGTCGCCCGTAGGGCGTTGGCCGGCTGCAGCTCCTCCGGCGGGACCACTTCCGGCAGCAGGCCGGTGGAGGCCGGGTTGAAGAAGCCGGTCGCCGCACCGGTCAGACCGGCGAACAGCGCCAGCGTCCACACCTCCGCCACCCCGGTGATGAGAAGCACCGCGGTCGCGCCCTGACTTGCGACCCGCACGAGATCCGCGGCGATCATCACGGTGCGGCGCGAGGTCCTGTCCGCGACCACCCCGCCGATCAGCACGCTGCCGACCAGCGGCAGCGTCGCGCAGGCCAGCACGAGGCCGACCGCCGACGCGGACCCGCCCACCTCCAGCACCGCGAACGCGAGCGCGACGGCCACCATGCGGTCGCCCAGCACCGACACGCCCTGGCCGGCGAACAGCAGCCGGAAGTCGCGCCGGCGCAGCACGTGCAGGTTGTCGGGCAGGCGCCACAAGGGGCGCAGGCTACGCGAGCGACGCCTGGCGCAGCAGGGCCTCGAGGACCGCGGCGAGCGAGGGGCGCCGCGCGGCGCCGCTTCGCACCAGCGCGCTCACATGCCGGCGCGGCGGAGCGGGCACGACCTCGGCGAAGCGGACCGCCTCCGAGCCGGAGCACGCGAGCGCCGGCAGCAGCCCGATTCCCAGGCCCGACTCGACCAGCTTCTCCAGGAAGCGGGCGTCATCCGCATGGTGGACTATCCGCGGGGCGAACCCCGCCGACCGACAGGCACCCTCGAGCGCGGCGGCGAACTGGGTGCCCGCCAGACCCGCGATCCACGCGGCGCCGGAGAGCGCCTCCAGCGCGACAGGCTCAGGGCGCGCGTCCTCACGCGGCATGACCAGCATCAGGGGCTCGCTCAGAAGCGGATGCGACTCGAGCCCGCCGGTCGGGACGGTCCCGACCCCCTCGTAGCTCTCCGACACGAGGACGTCGAGCTCGCCCGAGCGAAGCACGGGTATCCCGTCCTCGGGCTCGTGCTCGGCCACCGGGCACGACAGCTCCGGATGCCGCGCCGCGAGGTCGGCCACCGCGGGAACGACGAGGCCGGCGGCGGCGCTCGGAAACGCGCCGATCACCACCGTGCCGCGTACCGTCCCGTGAGCGGCCGCGAGCTCTGCCTCGGCCGCGTCGAGCTCCGCCAGCACGCGGTCGGTGCGGGCGACCAGGCCGTGCGCGGCCGGGGTCAGGCGCACCCGCCGGCCGTCCCGCTCGAGCAGCGGGATGCCCGCCTCGCGCTCGAGCTGCACCAGCGATTGCGAGATCGCCGACGGCGTGTAGCCTACGACCCTCGCGACTTCCGCGATTGTGCCGCGCCGCGCGAGCTCGCTGAGAAGCCTCAGTCGCCGCAGGTCGAGCATCGTTCAGCTGAGCTTACGCTCACCACAAGCCATCGGTGCTTGTGCTTGACCTCCCCGATCCGCAACATGGATCGCCCGTGACCAGCCGGACACCAACCGAGCCAGACCGCCGCAAGGCTGATCGCTACGAGCCGATGCCCGGGGTCGCCGAGCTGCCCGGCTGGCTCTGGCGCCGCATGGGCCGCGGCGGGCGGCTGGGCCTCCTCGGCGCGCTGCTGGTGGCCATCGGGGTGGTGGCGGCGCTCCTGCCGGGAATCATCGAGTCGAAGCAGGGCAGCGCGGAGGCCGAGCGGCGCGAGCGCGCCGAGCGCCGGGCGCAGCTCGTTCGAAGGCTCGAAGCCGAGCAGCGCCCGCGCGTGCGTCGCTCCAGCTCCGTGGCGCCGCCCGGCGCCGGCGCCGAGAGACGGCTGGCGGCCCGCGCCACGCTGATGGAAGAGGTGTCGGCAGAGATGCTGGCCGACGCCCGCGCTCGGGCCCGGCGCGGCGAGCTCGACGGGCCGATCCGGCGCGTCGAGTGCGAGCCGTTTCCCCGCACGGTCGAGGGGGGCGGCGCCGAGCAGGACCTCTCGCGCCGGCGCGGCCGCTATGCGTGCGTGGCCGTAACCGCCGAGTTCGGAAGCGGTGAGGTGGGCGCAACCGGGGTCATCGGCCACCAGTACCGAACCATGGTCGACTTCGAGACGGGGCGCTACGCGTTCTGCAAGGTGTCGGGCCAAGCCGGCCCGTCACGCGAGCAACTGGTCACGACCCCGCGCGCGTGCGGCGGCTAGAGACCTGCCGGGCCTTGACTGGTCGGACGCCGCGAGATAGGTCACCTGCACGGCGACCGCGCCGCCCATTTCGGCTTCCCGAAGGAGGTCGGCGCGCGGCTGCGGGAGGAGGGCCGGGTGGGCCCGCACCCCGTGGCGCCCAACAAGACGGCCTGGGCCTCGCGCGGGATCGAGAGCGATCGCGACGTCAAGGACGTGATCGAGCTGCTGCGGCTCAACTACGACCGTGTGATGGCGAAGGAGCGGACCCCGAGCTAGCCCTCGTAGGGCTCGAAGTCCTTCTTCCGCGCGCCGCACACCGGGCAGAACCAGTCGTCCGGGATGTCGTTGAACGCCGTTCCAGGCGGGATGCCGCCGTCCGGATCGCCGTCGGCGGGGTCGTAGATGAACCCGCAGGACGTGCACATCCACAGCTGCGCGGTGGCCGTCTCGTTCATGCGGCGCGGAAGGTTAGCGCTAGTCTGGCGCGGTGCGAGTCGACCGGCCGCATCCCGGTGAGGATCTCAACGAAGGCGAGGTGACCGAGCCCCGCCAGGCCGCCTCGATCATCGTCCTGCGCGACTCGCCCGACGGCCCTGAAGTGCTGCTCGTGCAGCGCAATCCGGCGCAGCGCTTCATGGGCGGGGCCTGGGTGTTCCCCGGCGGCGCGGTGCACGCCGAGGATGCCGGCCACGCCGCCGCGGCCGTGCGCGAGCTCCGCGAGGAGGCCGGCGTGGAGCTGGCGCCGGACGCAGAGGTCGTCCCGTGGTCGCGCTGGATCACGCCCGAGGAGGTCAAGGTCCGCTTCGACACCTGGTTCTACGTCGCCGAGGCGCCGCCCGGCGCGCGGGCGACTGTGGACGGCGGGGAGTGCGTCGACGCGCGCTGGCTGCGCCCCGCCGCGGCGCTCGAGGCGTTCGGCCGCGACGAGCTGACGCTGGCGTTCCCGACGATCAAGCACCTCGAGGCGATCGCGCAGGCCGACTCCGTGGCCGACGCCCTCGAGAAGGCGCGCACGCGCGAGGTCGTGCCCGTGCAGCCCAGGGTCGTGGTACGCGGCGACGCCGCGGAGATCGTGCTGCCGGGAGAGCGCGGGTACGACGAGGGGTAACCGCGCCCCGCAACCCGGGGCGGGGTGGCTTGTTCAAGGTGTCCGTGAGACGCAGCGCTTCAGTCCTCGTCGCCGCCGTCGTGTTCCTCGGCATGCTCGGCGCGGTGGCCGTAGCCGAGACCCTGATCGGCACCGAGGGCGCCGATCAGCTCTACGGCACCCCGAGACCGGACCAGATCTACGGCGAGGGCGGCAACGACCGCCTGGTCGGAAACGGATCGAACGACTACCTCGAGGCCGGCACCGGCGACGACGAGGTGGACGCCGGCGACGGGGTCGACCTGGTCATCGGCGGCACCGGCAACGATCGGATCGACGCCGGGCCCGACAACGACGTGGTCTACGCCGGCGCGGGAACCGACCTTGTGCTGGGAGGCTCGGGCGCGGACACGCTGTTTGGCCAGTCCGAAGCCGACCGCCTGTTCGGCGGCTCGGGCGCCGACCGCATCTACGCCAGCCTCGGCGGCGACTTCGTGGACGCCGGCTCGGGCTCCGACCGGATCAGCTCCGACGAGGGCGACGTGACGATCAGGGCCGGCGCCGGCCACGACGTGGTCACGGCCGACGGCGGGCGCATCGAGGTGCACGGCGGCAGGGGGCGCGACCGCATCCGAACGGGTTCCTCGGCCGACCGCGTGACGGGCGGCCCCGATGCCGACTCGATCGACACCGGGGCCGGCAACGACGTGATCCGTGCCCGCGACGGCGTCCGCGACCGGGTGCGCTGCGGCGCGGGCGTCGACGAGGTCGAGACCGACCCGGACGACCTCTTGAGCGGCTGCGAGAGCGTGGCGCGGCCGGCCCGCAGCCACAAGCGCTCGGCTCGGCCGAGTGCGCGCGGATTCCGGTAAAACCCGCTCCATGGCAAGCACCGGGCTGACGGTCGCGGTGACCGGCCCGACCGGCGACCTCGGCCTCGGCATCGTGGACGCGCTCGAGCGCTCGCGTGCGGTCAAGCGGATCGTCGGCATGGCGCGCCGCCCGTTCGAGCCGGGCGACCGCGGCTGGCGCAAGACGGAGTATCGCCAGGGCGACGCGACCGACGTAGCCAGCGTGCGCGACCTCGTGGGCGGCGCCGACGTGGTGGTCCACCTGGCCTTCGCGATCCTCAGCGCGAGCGACGCCACGCGCGAGCTCAACGTGGCGGGGTCGAGGACGGTGTTCGAGGAGGCGGCGAAGGCCGGCGTGGAGCGCATCTGCTACGCGTCGAGCGTCGCCGCCTACGGCTTCCACGACGACAACCCCGACTGGCTGACCGAGGAGATCCCGCCGCGCGGCTCGCCCGAGCATCCGTACTCCCACCAGAAGGCGGAGGTCGAGCGCGTGCTGGGAGAGGTGCTGCTGAAGCGCAGGGACACCGTCGCCTATGCGTTCCGGCCCTGCATCGTGGCCGGCCCGGAGGCACGCACGATGCTCCAGGAGCTCCCCTACTTCCGGCTCGGCGAGGCGATGCCCGACGCGGTCGCGCGGCTGCTCGGCTCGCTGCCCGTGCTGAAGCCCGTGCTGCCGGACCCCGGCACCCGCTTCCAGCTCGTGCACGAGGAGGACGTGGCGCGCGCCTTCGTCGCCGGGGTGCGGGGCGTCGGCGAGCCCGGGCCCTACAACCTGGCCGGCGGCGGCACGCTCACGATGTCCGACCTGGCCGACGCGCTCGGCTGGTACTCGGTGCCGATCCCGAAGCTGGCGCTCGACGCGACCGCCGAGATCGCCACGCGCCTGCCGCTGGTGCCGGACTCGGTCGCCTGGCTGCACTCGGCGCGCAAGCCGGTGCTGATGAAGACCGACCGCGCCAGGAGGCTGCTCAAATGGCGGCCGCGGCACACCGCCCGCCGCACGCTCGACGGGATGGTGAAGGCGCACCGCGAGGGGTTGTTCGTGCGCTGAGCCGCAAGCGCTCGGCTCGGCCGAGTGCGCCCGGAACGCTTACAGCGCCGCGCGGTACAGCCCCGCGTAGTCGTCCTCGCCCATCTCCCGGGGGTTGAGGAGGGTCGTGCCGTCGCCCATCGCCCCCTCGACCAGCGCCGGGATCCCGTCCTCTGGCACGCCCACCTGCGAGAGCCACGTCGGCAGGCCGAGCCGCGCCGCGAGCTCGGTCAGGTGCGCGGCCAGCGCCTCGCCGATCTCGGGCTCGTGGAGATCGAACAGCTCGCCGATGTCGCGATAGCGGTCGGCGATGTCCGCGCCGCCCTCGGCGTTGTGCCGGATCACGTGCGGCAGGTGGATCGAGTTCGCGACGCCGTGCGGCACGCCGAAGTGGGCGCCGACCGAGTGCGACATGGCGTGCACCGACCCGAGCGCGACGGTCATCGCGAGGTTGGCCGCGATCAGCATGTTGCCGCGCGCCTCCTCGTCCTGCGCCCCGCGCTCCACGGCGCGCTCGAAGTTGTCGCGGATCATGCGCAGCGCCTGCAGCGAGCGCGCGTCCTGGGGCGGGCTCCAGTCGGTCGAGACGTAGCCCTCGATGGCGTGCGTCACAGCGTCCATGCCGGTGGCCGCCGCGACCGCCGCGGGGAGCGTCCGCGTCGTCTCGGGATCGAGGATCGCGAGCCGAGGGAAGAGCGGGAAGTCGGCGATCTCGAGCTTGACCTTGTGCTCGGGGTCCTTGATGACCGCAGCCATCGACGCCTCGCTGCCCGTGCCCGCGGTGGTGGGGATGCAGGCCAGCGGTGCCATGTCGAGCGGCCGGCCCATGCCGCCGTTCTCGCGCGGCATCAGGAAGAAGCCCTCCTGCTCGCGCGCGCTGCCGCCGTGGGTGAAGAGGGCGTCGGCCACCTTTGCCGTGTCCATCACCGAGCCGCCGCCGACGGCCAGGAACGAGTCGGCGCCGGCCTCCTTCGCCGCCGCGGCGCAGAGCTCGACCACGTCGGTCGAGGAGTCCTGCGGCACGTCGTCGAAGACGCCGGCCACCTCGAGGCCGCCATCGACGATCCCGGCCTCGACGCGCTCCACCAGCCCGGTGCCGCGAATTACCCGGTCGGTCACGAGGAAGACGCGGCGGGCGCCCTCCTTCTGGACCTCGAACCCGGTCGAGCCGAGCAGGTCGCGCCCGGCGATCACCCGCGTGGGCGAGGCGTACTGGTAGAAGTCCTTCAAGAAGCCTCGAGCAGGTCCCGGCGGCCGGCGTCCTCGAGCTGCCGGCGGTAGCGCGGGAAGACGGGCTTCACGAGCGGTACGAGCTTGAGGATCTTCGCCACCGGCCCCTTGGCCTTCATCTGCCCGCGCGCGAGCGCGACGGTCACGTTGACCTGGCCCAGCCAGAAGCGGTGCGCCGTGTCGGCGTCCATCGTCATGACCACCTCGGGCTCCAGGGCGGTCTCGCCGCAGTCCACCCGCCCGTCCTCGCCCTCGATCAGCTTGACCGTGATCAGCGACTCGGGCTGGCGGTACCGGTACTGGACGATCGTGTTCGCCGTGCGGAACTTGGGCCCCAGCTCGTCGTCCTCGGCTAGGTGCTCGAACAGCTTGCCGATCGTGGCGTAGACCTCGTCGGCGTCCTTGAAGTAGGGCATGGCCGCGGAAGTATGACCATCCGCGCGCAGCCGGCCGAGCCGGCTGCTTGCGGCCCTACCTACGGCCGGGGCGCGGGAACGAGGTTCCCACCACCGCGTCCCACGCGCGATCCGGCAGCAGCGAGCGCTGGGCCATCAGCACCCGCGCCGAGGCGGTGACCTTGTAGCGGGTGCGCGGCCGCCGCGCCGAGATCGCCTTCTCGATCACCTTGGCCACGTCGTCGGGCCCGCCCCCCAGCCGCCCGATCGGTCCCTCGTACGCGCCGGCGGTCGCGGCCGCGACGGCCGTGTTGAACTCGGCGTAGGGACCCTCCTCCTGCGGCACTGAGCCCACCGAGGTCTCGGCGAAGCTCGTCCTGATCAGGCCCGGCTCGATCACCGTGACGTCCACGCCGAAGCCCCGCACCTCGAAGCGCATCGCGTCGGAGATCGCCTCGACCGCGTGCTTGGTCGCGTGGTAGATCCCGCCGCCCGGGAAGGTCAGCTTGCCGCCCATCGAGCTGACGTTGACGATCCGGCCGTGGCGCTGGCGGCGCATGCCGGGCAGCACGAGCTGGGACATGCGTAGCAGGCCGAACACGTTCGTCTCGAACTGGCGGCGCACGTCGTCGAGCTCCACGGTCTCGACGGCGCCGTTCTGGCTGTAGCCGGCGTTGTTGACGAGCGCGCCGACCGCGCCCTCGGTCCGGTCGACCTCCTCCACCGCGGCGCGCATCGAGTCCTCGTCGGTCACGTCGAGCGCGAGCGCGCGACAGCCGGCGGCCTTCAGGTCCTCGATCGACTCGGGGCGGCGCGCGCTCGCGTACACGGTCATGCCGCTCCGGGCGAGCCGCTCGGCGGTGGCCCGCCCGATGCCGGTCGAGCAGCCCGTGATCAGAACCGCCTTCGAGACGGGGGCCATGCCGTCAATCCTCCCCGATCCGCCCTTGCCTGACCAGCAGCGTCTGGGCCGCACGGCCAAGCCGCCCGCGCTCGTCCCACAGGATCGTCTCGGTCAGGCCGAGGCCGTGGACCCGGGTCACGGCGTCGAGGCAGACCCACTCCCCGGCGAGCGGACGCATGAGATGCACGCTCAACTCCGTGTTGATGAAGAGGTGCGTGCGCCAGTCGAGCGCGGCGCTGACTCCGTTGCCGCTGTCCGCCGCCAGCAGCACGCGCTCGAGCGGGCCCGTCTCCTCGCCTTCCACCAGCGGCACGCGCATGCGCATCCAGACGGTGGCCGGGCCCGGCTTCCGGAAGCCACCACTCACGAAGCTGTAGTCCGTCGCGTCGTGGTAGCCGAAGTGGTGGCTCGTGCCCGGGAAGTCGCTGGGTGTTCCCGTCTCCGGGCCGGGCGGCCGCGGCTCCTCGTCCAGTTGCAGCGCGAGCTCACCCGCCTGCAGGCGCCAGGCGCGTGCCCGCATCAGCTCGCCGCCCGGTCCGGCGAGCGAGGCCTCGACCATCTCGACGCTGCGCCCCGGGCGCGCAACTCTCGCCTCCACGGTCAGCGGCTCGAGTGGCACGGGCCCGAGGATCTCGCACGTGATCCGCCCCACCCGCATCCCGTCGCGCGGGGCGCAGCGCTCGACCGCGCGCGCGAGCAGGGCGGCCGGCGGCCCGGCGTGCTGGGCGTCCGGGTCCCAC
>JBOGXT010000153.1:0-2133 GCA_050694635.1 Thermoleophilaceae bacterium | reverse complement strand
GCCCCGAGGAGGGCACCCGCGGCATCGCGCCCGCGCACCCGCCCGTCACCCGCTACGACGGCGGCCCGGAGGAAGGCACCCGCGGGCCGAGCGCCTCGCCGCAGGCCCCCGACACCCGCTACGACGGCGGCCCGGAGGAGGGCACCAGGGGTCCGGGATTCAGCACGGACTAGCCCAGCTCCAAGGAAGCGCGATCAAGGGCCCTCCGCTCGGAGGGCCCTTTCGCGTGCGGCGCCGGCAGGCGTGCTCCCGAACGATCAGCGGAACGCCGCGATCACCTCACCGAAGCGGGTCACCGACTCGGGGCCCTCGGCGTCGGAAAGGCCCACGATGGCCGTCCGCACGCCGACCTCGGCCAGCTCCCGGTAGCGGCCCACGTGCTCCTCCACGGTCGCCGCCCCGGGCCCTTCGCGCTGCTCCGCCGAGGCCACCACGCGGGCGGGCGCCAGGTGGGTGACCTCGATCGTCGCCGGGTCGCGCGCCTCGGCCGCGCAGTGCTCCGCCAGAACGGCCAGCTTGCGGCGCACCGTCTCGGTGTCGCCGACCAGGTTGCACGCGTCGGCGTGGCGGGCCACGAGCCGAAGCGTGCGCCGCTCGCCCGACCCGCCCACCATGATCGGGACCCGCTCCTGCAGCGGCCGCGGGTAGCAGGTGGCCTCGCTCACCGTGATGGTGCGCCCCTCGAAGCTCGGCGAGCCCGGGCCCCACATCAGCGGCAACAGCTGAAGAGCGTCCTCCAGCCGGGCGAAACGCTCGGCGAGCGGCGGGAAATCCCAGCCGTAGAGCTTGTGCTCGCGCTCGAACCAGGCGGCGCCGATCCCGCACATCGCCCGGCCGCCGGACACCACGTCGAGCGTCGCCACGATCTTCGCCAGGTGCGCGATGTTGCGGTAGGTGATTCCGGTGACGAGCGTCCCCAGCCGCGCCCGCTGGGTCACGCCGGCCAGGTAGCCGAGCGTCGTGTAGCTCTCGAGCATGTCCTCCCATTCCCGCCCGATCTGCGGGATCTGCAGGAAGTGGTCCATCACCCAAAGGCTCGTGAAGCCGGTCTCCTCGGCCGCGCGGGCGACGTCGGCGAGCGCGGTCGCCGTGGTGGCCGGGTGCTCCGGCCAGCCGAAGCGGGAGATCTGCAGGCCGAACTCGAGCGTCATCGAATCCTCCCTCTGCCGCTGGGCGGCGTCCAGGGCTGTCAGAAAGGCGGGCGGCACCAGCTCGACCGGACCGGCATGGTGCACGCCGGCGAACCCCTCGCCCTCGAGCTTCCGAAGGACCTCGGCGCTCTGGCGGAGCTGCGCGGTCACCACCTTGCTCGGCACAGGGCTGCCGCGGGCGCGGTTTCGCTCGCGGACCTCCGCGGCCGGCGGATCGAAGACGACGACGTGGGCGGGCACGCCGTGCCGCTCGGCCAGCGCGCGCCATGCCTCGCGGCGGCCCGCCTCCAGGCCGGTCGAGTCGATCACGGTCGTGAGCCGCCGCCGCAGCCGCTTCTCGACGATCAGGTCGAGCAGCTCGAACGCGTCGCGGCTCGCGCGCTGATCGCGCTCGCCCACGCCGACCATCGCCCGCAGCCGGTCGGACGAGACGACCTGGTCGGCGTGGAACCACTCGCCCGCCCAGTGCGACTTCCCCGCCGCGGTCGCCCCGACGAGCACGACGAGACACGGGTCGGGGAGGCGCAGCGGAGCGACGAGTCCGCACCCTTTCACGCCGAGATCCCGACGGCGCCCACCACGAGCCGCACGTCGGGTTGGCGCATGAATTGCCGCCCCTCTATGCCGCCACGGCGTTGTAGTAACGGACCGCCAGCCCGGTCAGGAGCGTCTCGAAGCAGGCCTCGATCGGCATCTCGTTCTCGTCGGCGTACGCGCGCAGGCCGGCGCTCTCGATCGCCTCGCTCTGCGCGATCACATCGTCGACGAGGTCCGGGTGCTGGTCGGAGAAGTAGGCCCCCATCGAGTAGAGGCTCGTGTCCATGAGCCCCTCGAGGAAGGAGTCGTCCCCGGCGGCGGGGCTCGGCTTCGCGCCCATCGGCGCCCAGATTACCCGGGCGCGTTCAGCGTGACGGTGTCGAGCTGCCCGGCGGGTTCCACCGCCGGGAGCTGCACCGCGGCGGGCGGCTCGACCGGCACGGGC
>JBOGXT010000152.1:0-1595 GCA_050694635.1 Thermoleophilaceae bacterium | reverse complement strand
GGGCGGGACCGCCCAGCCACGCGCCAGGCGACGCTTGCGCATCGCCGCGCGCGGCTGGACTGACCCGCCCGGCGGCGAGGCGCGAGCGGGAGGGTCTCCGGGTGAGCGTCACGGCGTTCATGCCGTCGCTCCCGGATTACTGAGGGAGGCCACGCGCATGCGGGCGGGCTCCACGCTCACGGTCGCCGTCGTGACGCCGAGGGGGACGGCGTCGGCAACCAACGGAAGGGGTTCTGTGAGGCGGGCGCGCGTCGCGGACACGCGCCGAACGCCGCGCCGGCCGATGTGCCGGCCGCGACGGGCGGCGGCGAGGAGACGCACCAGCCGGCGGCGGCTTCCGGCCTCGATCAGTATGGCCTCGAGGCGCCCGTCGGACGGGTCGGCGGCGGGGTCGACCTCGAAGCCGAAGCCGAAGTAGGGAAGGTTCGAGAGGAAGAGCTGCGCCGCGCCGGAGGAGCCGAGGGGCGCGTCGTCCAGCTCGACCCGCGCGCGGAAGGGCGAATAGCGCCGCAGCGCTCGTACCAGTGCGCGCAGGCCCTGCCGAAGGTCCGCCGAGTTGTCCGCGCTGTAGTCGGCCCGGGCCGCCGCCTGGAAGCCGCCGCTCACGGCCTCGACCGCGTAGACGAAGCGGTCCGGCGTGGCTACGCGCAGCGCGTCGATCGGCTGAGCAGGCCCCTTGGCGGCCACGGCCAGGGCGTCGCGAGGGCTGGTCGGGATTCCGAGGGCGCGCGCCACGTTGTTGGCCCGGCCGGTCGGCACCACGGCGTCCGGCAGCCGGCGCAGCGGCGCGTTGGCGGCCGCGTGCACGGTGCCGTCACCGCCCACCAGCGCGACCCTCCGCCGAAGCGCCGCGGCGGAGCGCAGCACCGACCAGAGCTCCTCCTCGCTGCCCGTGACCACGGCCTCGGCCGGCGCGCCGAGCTCTTCGAGCAGCGCGACCAGCTCGCTTCCGGTTCTCTCAGGGTCCTCTAAGCCGCTCGCATTACCGTTGAGCGCCACCAGCAGGACGCCTGCCTTGCTAGCGTCCGCCGGGTCCCGGGGATGGCTCCTCTCGTCAACGTCGACCACGAGCTCGTCGAAGCCACCCAGGCCTTCGAGCACCCGCTGCTCACCGCGGTGTTCGTGGTGCTGTCCGCCTGGTGGGTCAAGGGTCCGCTGCTCGTGGGCATGGGGCTCTGGTCCGATCTGTGGCGCCGCCGGCTCCCGCTCGCCTTCGCGGCGGCCGCCGCCGCCACCGGAGCCGCGTCGCTCGTCGCGCACGTCCTCAAGCAGGCCTTCGACCGCGAGCGCCCGCCCGTGGCCGATCCCGACCTCGGCTCGCTGGTCGCGATCCCCGGCAACCCGTCCTTCCCGTCGGGGCACAGCGCCACCGCTTTCGCGGCGGCGACCGCCGTGGCGATCCTCTGCCCGCGCATGCGTCCATACGCGCTCGGGATCGCGGCGGCCGTCGCGCTGTCGCGCGTCTACCTGCGCGTGCACTTCCCGCTCGACGTGCTCGCCGGGGGCCTGCTCGGCGCCGGCGTAGGCGCCCTCTGCGGCCTCCTCGCCCTGCGGCTCGTCCGCGGCTCGCAGGCCGCCGGCCCGCAGCCCGCCTG
>JBOGXT010000151.1:0-3267 GCA_050694635.1 Thermoleophilaceae bacterium | reverse complement strand
GCGGGGCGCCGCGTCGCGGCGGCCGCGGCGGCCGCGGGGTCGCCGCTGCCGGCGGACTCGACGCTCCTGCTCGACAGCCTCCCCGCCCCCTATGACGTCCTCGACGGCAGCGGGCCGGACGGGCGCGAGCTGTGGGTAAGGCGCTCGACGCTGAACCTGGACGAGGCGTGGTTCGGCGACCTCGAGCCGGCCAGTCAGCCGCGCGACCAGTGGGACCCGGCGGAGTTCACCTACGACGCCCGCTTTGGGGCGGGCCCGCGGACGCTGGACCTGAGGCGCCACGACGGCGGCGACCTCGACTGGTACTCCGTCGACGCGAATGGCCCACTTCCCACGCCTTCGCCGCTGCCCGCGTCTCGCGAGATCATCCCGGTCCGCCTGCGCTACCCCGGGGCGCCGCTGCCCCGCTGGTGGCAGATCGAGGACGCCGCCGTCGACATCGGCGGCTACCCGCCCGACCGTAGCCACCTCGCGACGCTGCTGCTGATCGACTTGATCGTCAACCAGTCCGACGACTGGTTCACGTTCGTCCTGGGCGCCCGGTCGGGGCACGTGACGACCCTGCACGAAGCGGTGGTCACGGACTCCTTCGGCGACAAATGGACGCTCGCGCCGCCCGCCGACGGCTGGACCATGTTCGCCGCCGAGGGGCTCGATCCGCGCTCGCTCGTGGTGTGGGCGACCGCCTCGACCCCGCTCGTCGGGCCCGTCCTGGACGACGTCGTGCTCGGTATCGACGAGGACGCCAACCTGATGTGGGCGGTGGAGCGCCGCCTCCAGGGGCGCGACGTTCCCACCGACGAGGATCCTCCACCCGAGCCGCCCGCCGATCTCGACGCGTCCGGCCGGCCGGGCTTCGCCTACCGCGCCGCCACGCGCGTCCCCGCGCACTGGCACCCCTACACGATCGAGGAGGTCAGCGGGGGCCGGCGACGCTTCGTCCAGGGGCGCGCCGCCGACCTGTCGGGGGCGAGCGCCGTACTGATGCCCGCCGCGGAGAGCGACCTCCTGATCGACCCCGGCTCGGGCGGCGTCCACCCCATCCACCAGGTCGAGCCGGCGGCCATACCGCCCGACGGCGTCCACCTGGAGCGGCGCGCGATCCTGGCGCGGCGCACCGACGGCGCACCCGTGCTCTGGACTCAACGGCGGCGCCTGCCGCTGCTCACTCCACCCGCGCTGCGGCTCCGCTTCGACGTGCTCGAGCCGGTTCCGCCCGAGGTGTAGGCGCTCCCGCACCTCCCGACGCCGGGAGAACCTGCCCGCCTGTGTCCGTCACGCGCTCGACCCGGTTGCTTCACCCAATCGGAGTTGCTAGAGCTTGCACTGACCGCTCAGCGCTCCTTCGAGCGGCTGACCCCGAGCTGCGGAGGCATCCAATGGCCGATCAACCGCTGGCATCAGGCGTCGAGCTCGCGGACGACGAGGAGAACGCGGAACCCCTCGTTCCCGATGACGCCGGCTGCGGGGCGGCCGAGCTCGATCTCGAGTTCGACGAGCACGGGGCCCCGGTCGAGCGGCGCGACAGCCCCCGCCCCGCCGCTGACCTGTCTGCCTTGCCATGCAGCCTCAACGCGCTGAACGGCAGCTGGCTGCTCGAGCTCTCGCCCGACCGGCCCTTCGTCTTCCCGCTCCAGGTCATTCGCGGGCCGATGCGCATAGAGGCAAGCACCGCTCGCCTCCGCGCCTCGGGCGACGTCTACGTGCGGCGCCTCGTGAACCTTCCCGTGAGCCCCGCTGAGCTCGCGAGCCCGCTCCTCGGCGGCACTCTCATCCGGCGAAACTGGTACCCCGCGTACCCTCAGGGGCAGTATCGCTGGTACTTCCGCAGCCAGGGCGTCAGCTACTCCGGCGGGGTACTGAGCTTCCCGTTCGAGCGGCGCCTCTGGGACGCGGCGACGCAGGAGTTCACCGGTCAGGACACCGGCAGAATGCGACTGAGCTGCCGGCAGAGGCTCGTGAAGCCGCCATGGGCGCCGCAGCGCACCCTGCAGATGACGGGACAGGCCACGATCGGGGGGACGGCCTTCGTCGTGAGCGCCACGAAGACGTCGCCGCATCACCGCGGCTGCCGCGTCGAGGTGGACGTGATGACCGGCAGGCAGTGGCCCGCCAGCGCGCTTGCATGCGGTGGTGCGCAGACCTTCACCTTCACGGGCGTCTACCGGAACGCCGGGATGGACTTCATCGCCACCGTCAACGAGATCGACGTTCCGGAGGATCCGGAGCTGACCACCGCCGAGTTGCACAACCTGCTGGCCACCCACCAGACGGCCGCGGCGGCGGGCGACGAGTCCTGGCGGCTCTGGCTGCTCGTGGGATCGAGAGACCAGCTCGGCAACTTCGGGGTCATGTTCGACCAGATCGCACCCCATCGGCAGGGCGCGGTCGGGTTCCACGATCCGACGCTCCCCGACAATCCGATCATCGAGGCGGGGGCGCGGGGACAGGCGCTCGGCGACGTTCCGCTCGCGCTCCTGCGAACGCTGATTCACGAGGCGGGTCACGCCTTCAACCTGTTCCATCCCAAGCACGACATCCACACCGTGCCGGTCGGAACGACGATCATGAACCAGACCGGCGACGTGATCGGCTTCGCCACCACCGCCAACCCCTACCCGTGCACGGCGACGATGGCGTTCGACGACCACAACCGGACGTCGCTGACCCACTCGCCGGACCCGCAGGTGAAGCCGGGCTGGAAGCAGTTCGGCTGGGGTCACAGCGCCACGTTCGCCGGCGTCGGAGAGCCGACCGACGTAGCCGGGCTGCAATCGGCCGAGGCCGATCCGCCCGGGCTGCGGCTCGAGCTGGAGCTGCCCGAGCAGATCCAGCGGGGGGAGTTCGTGGTCGCCACCGTGACGGTGACGAACACGGGGGACCAGCCGAGGCGCGTGAGCGCCGCCCTCAACCTCGCCGAGGGCGATCTCTGGATTTCGCTGGTTACCCCCGCCGGAGAGCGCGTCGACGTACGCGACGTGGTGCTCGCGTGCGGTCCCTCTCGGTTCGTGGAGCTCGGGCCCGGCGAGTCGCTGTCGGGCCAGCTCGAGCTGCTCTACACGTCGACCGGCATCACGTTCGACCAGCCGGGCAGGTACTCGCTGCACGCGGAGTTTGACGCGGGCGAGATGCCCGGCGACGTCGTGCGCAGCGAGACCGCGCAGGTGGTGGTGAGACCGGCGGTGAGCGAGCCGGAGCGGGAGCTCGAGCGGCTCACGGTCGACGACGCAGTGGGCCTCGCGTTCGCGCTCGGGGACTACGGCGCCG
>JBOGXT010000150.1:0-1722 GCA_050694635.1 Thermoleophilaceae bacterium | reverse complement strand
GACGTTCACGGATCAGCATCACGTGATCCGCGCAGCCAAGCTTCCCGAGCCCCTCCGTCGCAGCCTCACGCACAAACCGATCGGCGTCGTTCAGCACCGCCGCAGCTCACGACACGCTAATTTGGGGCACCCCAAAGCAGAGGAAAGCCCCGTGGGCAAGGTGGTCATGTACAGCTCGGTGTCGGTGGACGGCTTCATCGCGGACGAGAATGACCAGCCCGGACCGCTGTTCGACTGGTTGACCAGCGGTGACGTCCCGTTGGACGAGAGCGGCGTGCTGAAGGTGTCGCAGACGTCCTACGACTACACCCGGCCGTACTGGGACCAGATCGGGGTGACGATCGCCGGCCGCCACGTCTTCGACATGACGGACGGCTGGGACGGGAAGCCTCCGAGCGGGTTCGACCACGTGGTCGTCGTGACGCACCGGCCGGAGCCCGAGGGCTGGGACCCCGAGGCGCCGTTTCACTTCGTCGACGGCGTCGAGGCAGCCGTGGCCAAGGCGCAGGAGCTTGCGGGTGACCGCGTGGTCAACGTCGCCGCTGGCGACGTCGGTGGCCAGGTGCTTGCCGCGGGCCTGGTCGACGAGGTACGTATGGACGTCGTACCCGTCGTGTTCGGGTCCGGCAAGCGCTACTTCGGTTCGGTCGACGCCCAACACCTGTTGGAGGATCCTGACGTGGTGATTCAGGGCAACCGGGTGCTTCACTTGCGCTATCGGGTGCGCCGTTGACCGATCTGAGCGGGTACGCGAAGAAGTCCACTGCGAACGGTGGCACAAGATCAGGCCTCCGGCTGCGTTTGCGCATCGCTGTCCCTGGTCGGGCAGCCGACGCCGATCCGCCCCAGCATCTCACCTGCGGCAAAGTTCAACTCAAGATCACTGGTTGCCGGTTTCCGTCGTATCTTGGCCGACCCCCAATCGGCCACCAACGCCGTGGCGTCGGTGGGCTTGCGCAGTGCGACGCAGTTCTTTGCCCGTCTGGCCTCGAAGTCCGCGGGCAGGTCCCGTTCCGGGTTGCGCCACTGCGGTCGGCGCCGACCACGCACCGACAATGCCGGCCGCGCGGGACCACCCATACCTGCGGAGCGCTGATGGTCCGGGCGCGGCACCGGAATTGGTGACACTTGAATACGCGACTGCGCCAGTAGTTCGTCGCGAATATCGTCCGTCTCTCGCCTACCCCGGTCCGCACCCAGGCATGCGGTCCGGACGCGCCGGTGTTTGAGAAACCCGGGCCACGGGCACGCCTAGTCGTGCATCACCCCGTGAACCCCGCAGGAGGAGGCTCGCCATGGCTGAGGTTGTGCGAGACGTGATGACATCCGACCCGGTGGCGCTGCCCGCCGACACCCCGGTCCGGCAGGCCGCGCAGGCCATGCGCGACAAGGACATCGGCGACGTGCTGGTGGTCGACGGTGAGACGCTGCGCGGCATCGTGACCGATCGCGACATCGTCACGCGCGGCCTGGCCGAACGTGACGACCTCACCGGTTGCACCCTCGGTGAAGTGTGCAGCGAGGTGGTCGTCACCGCCGCGCCGGACGAGGACGCGGACAACGCGATCATCCGTATGCGCGAGCACGCCGTGCGCCGCATTCCGGTCGTCGATGGCGGCCGGCCGGTCGGTGTGTTCTCACTCGGCGACGCCGCCGTGATCAGGGACGGCCGCTCAGCGCTCGCCGACATCAGCGCCGCGCCGGGCAACAGCTGACCCGGCA
>JBOGXT010000149.1:0-4997 GCA_050694635.1 Thermoleophilaceae bacterium | reverse complement strand
CGCGGCGACCGCGCTCTACGCGGTGCTCGCCGTCCAGCTCACCTGGCCGGTGATCACCGACCTGAACGGCACGATCTTCGGCGCATTCGGCGACCTGACCGGCTCGATGGCGTACCTCCGCGAGCTGGTCAACGGCGGCCACAACCCCTTCCTGCCCGGCACGATCGACACGTGGTCGGTGCCCGACGGGCGTGACATCGAGTGGCCGCAGAACGTCGCGTCGTTCGTCGCGAACGGCTCGCTATATCTGCTCGCCGTCCCGTTCGGCGCGGTCGCCGCCTACAGCCTCTTCACGCTCGCAGGCTTCGTGGCCACCGGCGCCGTGACGTTCGCGTTCGTCCGCAAGCTCACGGGCAACCCGTGGATCGGCCTGATCGCGGGCTGGGCGTACGCATTCTCGCCGTTCGCCGTGATGAAGGGGGCCGGGCACGTGAACTTCGTGCACGGCTGGGGCTTCGTGCTGGTCCTGTGGCGAATGCTGATCCTCTACGAGCGCCCGACCCTCCGGAGCGGGCTGATCGCGGGCGTGGTCACCGTCGTCGCGATGGCGGTCTCGCCGTACCACCTGCTTTTCGCCGGGCTCGAGTGGGGCGCACTCCTGGCCGTCGGGATCTTGGTCGCGCTCGCGCGCCGTCGGGGCGACCTCGGGCGCCAGCTGCGCGCCCAGGCCGCCTGCGCCGGGGTGGTACTGGTGTTCGCCGTCGCCCTCGGCGCCGTGGCCACCTACAGCGCTCAGGGAACCGGTGTGGAGGAGCGCACGCTGTCGGCTGTTACGACCTACAGCGCGCGACCGCTCGAGTACCTGGTGCCGCACTCGACGCATCCGATCTGGGGCGAAGAGGCTGGCGAGTGGCGCGCCGACCGCCTGCACGGCTCCAATTTCTCAGAGACCCAGCTCTACGTCGGCTGGTCGCTGATACTGCTGTCGCTCGTGGCGCTGATCGCGGCCGCGCGCCGGCGACTCGACCCGCGGCTCACCGCCGCCGTGGTCGCGAGCGCGACAGTTGGCGGCGTGGCCCTCGTCTGGTCGGCACCCCCCGAGGTGCTCGCTTTCGGCGAGCTGATCCCTTTCCCGTCCAAGCTGACCTTCGAGGTCAACTCGGCGTGGCGCGTCTACGCCCGCCTCGTGATGGTCGTGATGCTGGCCGTCGTGGTGCTCGCCTCGATCGGCCTCGAACGCCTGGTCGAGAACCGGTCACGCGCCGTCCGCGCGGCGCTAATCGTCGCGATCGCAGCCCTGATTGTGCTCGACCTGCGCGCCACGCCGCTCGAGCCCACCAAGCTCGGCGAGCGGCCGTCGCTCGAGCACCTCGACGACCTGCCGGAGGGCGTCGTTGCGAACTACCCGATCGAGCCCTCCGGGTTCGGCGACTACTCCGCCGAATTCAACCAGGGCACCCACGACCAGCCGATCCTCAACGGCTACGAGAAGGACAGCCTCGCAGAGGACCGCGCGCTGCTGCTCGACGATCTCGAGGATTCGCGGACGCCCGGCCGCCTGGCCGGGCTCGGAGTGACATACGTAATAGTCGACGACGTGCCGGTGGAGGCCGGCACACAGGATCCGGGCGAGCCCGGGCGCGGCCTGCGTTTCATCACGGACGACGGCCACCACTCGATCTGGCGTGTGACCGCGGCGCCCGAGCCGCTCGCGACCTTCGGCCCGGGCTTCAGCCCGGTTGAAGCCAATCCCGGCGGGAGAAGATACCGCTGGCTCGCGGCGCAGGACGGGCAGATCGAGCTGCTCGCCGGCTGCGACTTCTGCCGCGGCACCCTGTCCGTGGACGCCGAGTCGCTCCTCACCCCCCGCCGCGTGTCGCTTGTGCGCGAGGACGGCACCGTGCTAGCGACCAGAACCGTGCCGGCTGGCGAGCGGAGGCGCGTGTCGTTCCTCGTCCGGTTCCGGCATCGCGAGACGGTGTTTGTGAGGACGGCGCCGGGGCCGTCGCTCGAGCCCGGCGGCGCGCCCAACGCCCGCACCCTGAGCGTGTCGATGACCGCGCCCAGGCTCGAGCTGCGCTGACCCTCCGCTAGCCTGGCGCAGCTCATGCTGCCGAACTGGCTACGCGAGTCCCTGCAGCGCCTCTGGATGGAGAACGAGGAGGCGTACCGCCGGCAGATCCTCGACCTCGTCCCGCGCGGCGCGGACCTCACGCTGCTCGACATCGGCTGCCAGGAGGGCGGGTGGACGTCGAAGGTCGCGGCGCGGATGGGCGTGCCGCCGGAGAACGTCTTCGGCGTCGAGGTCGTCGCCGAGCTCCAGGACAGGGCGGCCGCGCGGGGCTATGACATCCGCACCGCCGACCTCGAGCAGGCCTGGCCGTTCGACGACGCGAGCTTCGACGTCGTCCACGCCAACCAGGTGATCGAGCATGTCAAGCGGCTCGACCACTTCGTCGGCGAGACGCGGCGGGTGCTCAAGCCCGGCGGCGTGGCGGTTGTCTGCACCGAGAACCTAGCGAGCTGGCACAATGTCGGGGCGGTCGTGTTCGGCTACATGCCGTTCTCGCTCACGAACATCAGCGCGAAGGGGCCCGTCGGCAACCCGTACGCCCTCCACTCGGCCGAGGAGTTCGAGGCTGGCGAGTCGTTCCAGCATATCCACGTGCTGACGCTCAAGGGCCTCGTAGACATCTTCGAGATGCACGGGATGTCGGTCGAAAGCCGCTTCGGGTCAGGCTACTACCCGGGCTTCGGCAAAGTCGGCCGCGCGTTGGCACGGCGGGACCTCGGCCACGCCCACTTCATCGGCGTCGTTTCCCGAAGCGCGGACGCAGCAGCGAGTGGAACATCGCCTCGTTGAGGACCAGGATGACGATCACGACCACCGCCTGCACGGTCGCCACCTGAGCGACCGCGTCGTGGAAAGCGGCGATTCCAACGACCTGGAGCGCCACGCCGAACGCCACGATCCAAGTCCAGCGCCGATCGTCGATCGCGACCACGTAGGTCACGAGCAGGAACAGCAAGGCGAGCCCCGCCCCCGCGCAGACGATCGGCAGTACGCCGTCGGCGGCGTCGAGGTACTTGCTGCCGAACATCAGCTCGAGCACGAACTCCGGCGCGACGGCGGCGGGTACCGCCGCCACGAGCGCCGTGACGATGGTCAGCAGCGCCGCGATACGGAGCACCCGGCGGCTTTCGTCGGACGAGTGGCGGGCCCGCGCGGCATTCGGGACCATGACGACCGCCACCGCGCCCGGCAGGAAGATCACGATCTTCTCGAGGGTCACGAGCGCCGCGTAGAGCCCGCTCTCGTGCGAGCCCAGGAACAGCTTTGCCAGCACGACGTCGAGGTTGCTGATAACCGCAAATGCGATGAAGGCGGCGCTCGCCGACAGGGCCGCCGAGGTCGGTGGGCGTCTCATCCCGGACGTGGCGGCCCCCGACCCGCGCGGCATCAGCTGGGCGCGCAGAATCCATGCCGCGCCGGCAAGCACGACGAACAGGCCGATCGCCTGGCCGCCGACGGCGCCGCCGGAACCGCCGCCGGCCGCCGCCCACGGCACGCCGAAGCCGATCCGCGCCAGCGCAATCGCGAGCGTCATGACTCCGAACGCGACGAACCGGTCCATCCCCTGCAGCACGCCGAGCGCCACCGGCAGTATGAACGTGAGCACGATGAGCGGCAGCAGTGCGATCGCGGGGCCGGGCGCGCGGATCCGAAGCAGCTCGATCACGAGCGGCAGAGTGAGCGCGTAGAGGATCCCCGCCATCGCGGCCACCATCGCCACATGGCCGAGCGCGTGGCGGACGAACCAGCGCATCTGGTCCACCTGGCCCTCGGCGAAGTTGCGCGCCACCCGCTGGGCGATCATTGTCTGCGCGGCCGCCGTCGGCACCGCCGCGATGACCGCGAACGCCAGCACCGCCGTGAAGTCGCCGAACTCCTCCGTGGTGAGCAGCCGGCTGAAGACGACGTTCGACGCGTAGTTGACGACGCTCGCCGCCAGCGTCAGCACAACCATGACACTCGCGCCGCGGGTCATCGTCCGCCGCAGGCCGAAGCGCGCCGCGGACCCGGGCACGGTCATGGCCGGGTCGGCGGGAAGGGGGGACGGCTCAGCGGCTTTCGCGGCAGGCGGACGCAAGGTCGTTCCGGGCAAACATCGGACGGGCGGGAAGGTTCGCCCGTTGGGGAGCGAGCTAGCGTAGCCAATATGCCAGAGGACGAGATCACCCACGACCGGCGCGCCGGCGCCGTTTTCATGTGCGGGCCGCTGGCAGGCGTCAGCGGCGGCGACGTGCACGCTCTGCGCCTGGTGAGGGAGTGGAACAAGCGCGCGCCCGGCAGCGCGGCCCTGATCGCGCCGCTCAGCGTTCGCGATGCTGCGCCCGTCGGTGACGACGACTTCGTGGCGGTCAGGACGCCGCTGGATCGCTGGCTGCGCGGACTCGCCACGTACGCCGCCGTGGTCGCGCTGCGTAGCGTCGTGGCGCCCGTGATCGCTCCGCGGGCGCGGTTCGCGGTGGCGGCCAGCCACTTCGTGCAGGATGTGGTCCCGGTGGCTCTCCACCGCCTGCGCTATCGCTCCCAGCCGGTCGTCTACGTGTACCACCTGGTCGCCGACATGGAGCGCGCGCCCGGGCTGCGGAGCCGGCTGTCGCTGGCGGCCGAGCGCCTGTCGGTGGCGCTGATCCGCCTGGTGGGCGCAATCGTCTTCGTGGACAACGACAAGACGCTGCGTTCGCTGGAGGCGCGCGGTCTGCCCCGCCGGCGCTTGGTGCCGACCCGGAACGCCTACGACCCCATGAATCCGCTGCCGCCGCGCGCCGAGTCCGACAAGCCCGTGGTTGCCTTCCTTGGGCGCTTCACCGAGGAGAAGGGCATCTGGGACATGCTTGAGCTGGCGCGGGCGCTCGCAGAGCGCGCCCCGGCGGCCCGGATCGAGATGCTCGGCGCCGGTCCGCTGCTGCGCGAGTACGGCGAACGCGTCGAGCGCGCTGGGCTGTCGAACGTCGAGGTTCGCGGCTTCGTCGACGAGGAGGCGAAGTGG
>JBOGXT010000148.1:0-2130 GCA_050694635.1 Thermoleophilaceae bacterium | reverse complement strand
TCGCCGAGGGAGTGGCCGGCGGCAACATCATCATTCTCGGCCGCGACGTTGCCGGCGCACTGCGGGCAGCGGAAGCGGCGGCCGCAGCGATGCGCAGCGTGCGCGACGTGATCCTGCCCTTCCCGGGCGGCATCGCTCGCAGCGGCAGCAAGGTCGGTTCCCGCTACAGCGGCTTGATGGCCTCGACCAACGAGGCGCTGTGCCCCACACTGCGGGCTCAGGTCCCGAACACCGACGTGCCGCCGGACGTGGGCTCGGTACTGGAGATCGTGATCGACGGCCTGACCCTCGAGGCCGTGAGCGACGCCATGGCGACAGGCCTCGAGGCCGCCGTCGAGGCGGGGGCCAGTGGCGTGACCGCCGGCAACTACGGAGGCGACCTGGGGCCGCACCACATCGAGCTGCGGGACCTCGGTCCCGGCCTGCGGGACCAATGACGCTGTCTCTGACGCTGCGCGAGCCGCCAGCCGTGCCGCTCGAGACCGAGGGCCTCACCCCGGACCGGCTGGCCGGTCTTTGCCGGGGTGAGATCGAGTCGCTCACCGTCTGGCACGGCAACCGCCGGGCGCAGCTGACCGACTTCTTCGCGGTGTCGGGCGACGGCGACGAGGAGCTGCGGGTCGAGGGCGACCTGCGGCGCGTGAAGTTCCTCGGGGCGGGCATGACCGCCGGCCGGCTCACGGTGGCGGGCGATGCGGGGATGCACACCGGCTCGGAAATGCGCGGAGGCGAGCTGGTGGTCGAGGGTGACGTCGGCGACTTCGCGGGCACGGCCATGCGTGATGGCCGGCTCGTGGTGCGTGGCTCCGCCGGCCACCACCTCGGCGGGGCGCATCCGGGCGAGCGCACCGGGATGCGTGGCGGCGAGATCCTCGTGCACGGGGACGCCGGCGACCAGGTGGGAGCCGGCCTCCGGCGCGGGCTGATCGCCGTCGCGGGGCGGGTGGGCGACGCCGCCGGGCTGCGCATGCTGGCGGGCACGATCGTCGCTCTCGGCGGGTTTGGCGCCACGCCGGGCGCAGCCATGCGTCGGGGCACGATCGTGGCCATGTCGCAGGTGACGTTGCTGCCCACCTTCGCCTTCGCGTGCTCGTACCGCCCGCCCTTTCTGCGCCTATACCTGCGCCACCTGCGCGCGCTGGGCCTGGCCCTGACCGACGATCAGGTCGAGGGCCGCTACGCGCGCTGGTGCGGAGACGGCCTCGAGCTGCGGCGGGGCGAGATCCTGATTCTCGAGGCCGGCCCGTGAGCGCCCACCTTTATCGGTGAGCCGCCGCTAGGTCACGACCCGCCTCGAGCGTGCCGCCGACGGTCTCGAGCAGGGGGCGTGCCTTCAGCAGCATCTCCTCCAGCTCGGCCTCGGGGTCGGACGCCGCGACGATCGCCCCGCCCGCGCCGATCGTGAGGCCCTCCGGCGAGGCCACGAGCGTGCGGATGACGACGCTGAGGTCGGCGGTGCCGTTGACGGCGAAGAACCCCAGGGCGCCGGAATAGACGCCGCGCGGACGGCCCTCGATGCGGTCGATGATCTCCAGCGTGCGGAGCTTCGGGGCACCCGTCATCGAGCCGGCGGGGAACGCCGCCCGCACGCAGTCGATCGCGTCGGTGCCCTCGCGCAGGCGGCCGCGCACCACGGTCACCATTTGGTGAACGGTGGCATATGGCTCAACGACCATCAGGCCCGGGACCTCGACCGTGCCGAGCACTGAGACCCGGCCGAGATCGTTGCGGACCAGGTCGGCGATCATCAGGTTCTCGGCGCGCGTCTTCCTGTCGCGGCGCAGCTCCGCCGCGCGACAGGCGTCCTCGAACGGCTCGGCCACCCGGGCCGCGGTCCCCTTCATCGGCCGTGACTCGAGCACGCGGCGACGATTTACCCGCAGGAAGCGCTCGGGCGAGGAGCTCAGCACCGAGACCTCGCCGAGCCGCAGCAGCGCGGCGAAGGGCGCTGGGTTGCGCGCCCTCAGTGCACGGTAGGCCGGCAGGGGGTCGAGGCTTCCCTCGCTGCCCAGCTCGGTGGTCAGGCAGACCTCGTAGGTCTCGCCCTCGACGATCTCGCGCCGGCAGTCCGCGATGTTGGCGAGGTACGCCTCTGGGGGGTCATGGAGCTCGAAGCGCAGCGTGCCGGGT
>JBOGXT010000147.1:0-2404 GCA_050694635.1 Thermoleophilaceae bacterium | reverse complement strand
GTCGAGGGCGACGCCGCGCTGCTCGAGCGCCTGGCGGCCAACCTGCTCGAAAACGCCGTGCGCTACAACCGCCCGGGCGGCTTCGTCGACGTCTCGACGCGTGAGGGGATAGCGAGCGGCGAGGTGCGCGTGGAGAACAGCGGCCCGCCGGTCGACCGCGAGGCGGCCGCCCGGCTCGCCGAGCCGTTCGAGCGCCTCCAGCGTGAGGCCGACGCCCGCGGGGCGGGCCTTGGCCTCTCGATCGTCCGGGCAGTCAGCGAGGCCCACGGCGGCTCGCTGCTGATCGAGCCGCGCGCCGAGGGCGGCCTGGTGGTGTCGGTGCGGCTGCCGCGAGGCGCTACAGGCGGCGCCGCTCGTCGGAACGGTGCCGGTCGGGCCCGGGACAGTCGACCTTCCCTCCGAGCTCGTTCCTGACGTCGTTGAGCGCAGGCCGGTCGGCGGCGTCGGCCAGCTTGCCGTCGACCTGCGCGAGGCCGTGGACGCCGGTGCCGAACAGGCCCAGGCCGGCGACGGCGATCGTCCCGATGACCGCTCCCCTCACCGGACGGACCATAGTGAACCGCGGGCTCGCGCCCCGCTCGGCGGGGTGCGCCGCGGTTGTGGCTCAGGCGAAGACGCGCAGAGGAGTGCACGAAGCGAGCCGGTCGAAATCCGCGTCCGCGTGTAGCAGGGGGGCGCCGGTCCGCACGCATGGAACGGCGATCAGGAAATCGAGGGTCTTGCGGATCGTCACACCCTCGCTGCGCGCGAGGCGGTAGAGGCTCGCGGCGAGTGCGAAGTCGTCGAGACCCTCGAGTCGCAAGACGGGGAATGCGCGTAGGTGACGTTCCACGAGCCGCACCTCGTCGTCGGAACGCAGGCCCTGGAGGACCTCGGTGAAGATCACGTCCGTCAGAGCCACCGGCTCGCCGCCCTCGATCAGCTCGACGCAACGGAGCGCCTGCCTAGTTCGACGCCCGCCCAGGACATCGATCCAGACGCTGGTGTCGACGACGATCACGTCCGGCCGCGGCGGCTTGCCTTGAGGTCGCCTTCCCAATGCACGCGACCCCGCAACTCGAGAACGCCCAGCCGCCGGTGGCGCGCGACGAGCTCCCGAAGGGCGAGGTCCACCGTCTCGCGCTTGGTGCGCACCCCTGTGAGCCGCTGGGCCTCGCGCATGACTTCGTCGTCGATCTCGATATTGGTGCGCATACACATGAGGCTACACATCCCGATGTGTAAGTCGTTCGACGGCCGCCGAGGAGGCGACGATCTGCTCTTCGGTGACTCCGGCGAGGCACGGCAGCGGAGCGAACACGGCGGCGAAGGCAACCGCCGCTGGGACGCTCTCGTAACGATCGGGTGGTGCGAAGGCGAAGGCCGCACCGTCGGGAGCCAGGTGGACGTAGCGTCGCGTATCGATGTGCTTGTAAGCCTGAAGCGCTGTGCCGTCGGTCAACTCGACCTCGAACATCCACATGAAATCGCCGGTGACTTGTTCGCCGACCGCGTCCAGCAGCGGTCCCCAATTCGGTCTATCGCCTTGGGTCGATACGCCTGTGAGATATGGATGCCGTGCCACTCATGGAACGTCGCCTGTTGTGAGCTACGGCACAACACGCAGGTGCAACGGTTCGGTCACGGAAGGCGGCCGAACCAGCGCAGCGACAGCACCCCGCCGAGCAGCAGGAAGGCCGCCGCCCCGCCCACGAACGCGGCCGTCACCTCGCGGCGCTCCTCGCGCGTGGCCACCTGCGAGCCGAGCCGCTCGTAGACGGTGGCGAGCTCCGCACCGGCGTTTGCGCTGAAGGTCCGTGCGCCGCTGATCGTGGCCACGCGGCGCATCGCCTCGCGGTCGGGCGGCACGGAGCGGGTGGCCGTGGTGCCGTCGGGCCGCTGGACCTCGATCGTTCCGGCGTCGGTGCCGAACGCGACCGTGTAGATCGGGATGCGCAGCCGCGCTGCCTCCCGCGCGACCTGAACGGGGTCGCGGCCGTGGGTGGAGGTGCCGTCGGACAGCAGGATCACGGCGGCGGGCGGGCGCTCGCGGTCGCGGGCCCCCGGCCGGCTGATCAGGCCCACCGCCGCGGCGAGGCCCTCGCCGGTGGCGGTCCCGCCGCTCGGGCTGAGGGACTCGATCAATGCCCGGGTGTCGCCGCGGTCCGACCGCGGCGGCTCGACCCGCCGCACCGAGTGGTTGAAGGCGACCGCGCCGATGCGAAGCTCGTCAGGCGCCTCCTCCAGGAAGTCGAGCGCGGCGCGCCGGACCGCGGTCATGCGCGACGGGCGCACGTCGCGGGCGTCCATCGAGCCGGAGATGTCGGTGGTCAATACGACCGCGGCGCGCTCCTCGGGCACCGCGACGGTGGCCTCGGGGCGGGCGAGCGCGAACGCAACGGCGGCTAGCGCCACGGCGTAGAAC
>JBOGXT010000146.1:0-3608 GCA_050694635.1 Thermoleophilaceae bacterium | reverse complement strand
GTGGGAGTTCGAGCCGCCGACCGACGATCCGTTCGTTCGCCAAGAGCTGGCGGAGACCCATTACCACCTGCTGTGGGAGCTCTGCCATGTGTTCTTCGAGCACCTGGCGGGGGGCGGCCGCGGCACGGGCGCCTCGAGCTTTCTCTATCCGTTCCTTGGGGAGCGGGAGAGCGACCTCGAGAAGGTCGTGGACGACGTGCGCGGCTCGGTGCTGATGAAGGCGGGTGACGTGGCGCGGCTGCGCGAGCAGACCCTGACGGAGAACCGCGACGCGCTGATCGGCGCCGCCGAGGTCCTGCGAAGTGCGGGCACGCTGCTGGCGCTCGGCAACGGCGGCTCGGCGACGGACGCGATGGACGTGGTGGCCGACTTCCGAGCGGCGCCCCAGGGGTGGCCAGCGCGGGCGGCGATCGACCTGACCGAGGACGCGGCGATCCTCACGGCGATCGCCAACGACGTCGGCCCCGCGGCGATCTTCCAGCGGCAGGTGATCGCCTACGGCCGCGAGGGCGACGCGCTGCTGGCGCTCTCCACGAGCGGCGGCTCGGAGAACGTGCTGGCCGCGCTGGTCGAGGCACGCCGCCGCGGCATGACGACAGTCGCGATGGTCGGATACGACGGGGGCCGGGTGGCCGCCGAGCGGCTGGCGGACCACGTGATCGTGAGCCGCTCCGAGCACATCCCGCGCATCCAGGAGGCGCAGGCCAGCGCCTACCACGCGCTGCGGGAGCTGGTGGAGGCGACGTGAACGGACTCAACGAGTCGACGAGCAGCCTCGGACCGAAGGAGCTCGCGCACGGCGCGCTGCGCGGGGCGATCGCGGCCATGGCCATGACCGGCATGCGGGAGTTCACGCAGAGCGCCGGCATCGTCGACCAGACGCCGCCCCAGGCGATCGTCAAGCAGCGCGCCCGCGGGCTCATCCGGCACGTGCCCCGCAAGCGGCGCCGAGCCGCGCTGGAGGCGATGCACTGGAGCTACGGTGCCGTGGGTGGGCTGACGTTCGCCTCGCTGCCCGACGGTGTCCGCCGCCGGGCCTGGGCGGGCCCGGTCTACGGGCTCGTCGTGTGGCTCGGCTTCGAGGTGGGGATCGCGCCGCTGCTCGGTCTGAAGCAGGCGTACCAGGGGCGACCGGTCGAGCGGGCCGCCCTGGCTGCCGACCACCTGCTCTACGGGTTCGTGCTCTCCGAGACGCGCCGGCGTCCCCGGAAATGAGCTCGCCCACCCGCGTCCGCGCGCGGGTGGAGGGCACCGTGCAGGGGGTCGGCTTCCGCCCGTTCGTCTACCGCCTCGCCGGGGAGCTCGACCTGGCCGGCTGGGTGCTGAACGACGAGCGCGGCGTGCTGCTCGAGGTGGAGGGCGAGTCTGGCTCGGTGGAGAGCTTCCTACGGCGGCTGCCTGCCGAGGCGCCGCCGCTCGCCGCGGTCGAGAGCGTGACGGCCGAGGATCTGGCGCCCACGGGCGATCGAGGCTTCGCGATCGTGGCGAGCGAGCGCCGCGGTCAGGCCGATGCTCCGGTCTCGCCCGATAGCGCCACCTGCCGGGACTGCCTGCGCGAGCTGTTCGACCCCGCCGACCGCCGCTACCGCTACCCGTTCGTCAACTGCACGAACTGCGGGCCGCGGTTCACGATCGTGCGCGGCGTGCCGTACGACCGGCCGCTCACGACGATGGCCGGCTTCGAGATGTGCGAAGCCTGCCGGGCCGAGTACGAGGACCCGGGGGACCGGCGCTTCCACGCTCAGCCGAACGCGTGTCCCGCGTGCGGCCCCACCCTCTCGGCGGCTCCTTCCATGATTCTCCATGCCCTTGTCACTGGAGCCGTTGTTGCCGTCAAGGGACTGGGCGGGTATCACCTCGCCTGCGCCTGCGATGACGAAGCCGCGGTAGCGACGCTCCGTCGACGAAAGCATCGAGAGGACAAGCCCTTTGCGCTGATGGCGCCTGATCTGGCCGCCGCGCGCCGCCTGGTCGAGCTGAGCGCGGAGGAGGAGGACTTGCTGGACGGCCGGGCCCGGCCGATCGTCATCGCCCGTCGTCGGTCCGACGCCGACGTGGCGCCATCGGTCGCGCCGGGCTCGCCGGACCTCGGGGTGATGCTGCCCTACACGCCGCTGCATCACCTCCTCCTGCACGACGTGGGGCGCCCACTCGTAATGACCAGCGGCAACGTGTCGGACGAGCCGATCGCCTACGAGGACGGGGACGCGGTCGAACGGCTGAAGGGCATCGCGGATCTCTTCCTCATGCACGACCGGCCGATCCACATGCGGACGGACGACTCGGTCATCCGCGCGACGTCGCGGGGGCCGCTGCTGCTGCGGCGTTCGCGCGGATACGTGCCCGACGGCGTTTACCTGCCGGTGCGCGTCGTACGCCCGATCCTGGCCTGCGGCGCCGAGCTCAAGAGCACCTTCTGCGTCGCGAAGGGACGGCGGGCCTGGGTGAGCCATCACATCGGCGACCTCGAGAACTGGGAGACGCTGCGCTCCTTCCGCGAGGGAATCGAGCACTTCGAGCGGCTGTTCGCGGTCGAGCCGGAGGTGGTGGCGCACGACCTGCACCCCGACTACCTCTCGACCAAGGAGGCGCTCGAGCGCGAGGGCGTGGAGCACGTGGGGGTGCAGCATCACCACGCCCACCTGGCGGCCTGCCTGGCCGAGTACGGCGAGAGGGGGCCGGCGGTCGGGGCGATCTTCGACGGCACCGGCTACGGCCCAGACCGCACAGTGTGGGGCGGCGAGCTCCTGGTGGGCGGGCTGGCGGGCTTCGAGCGGGCCGGCTCCCTATGGCCGGTGCGGATGCCCGGGGGCGAGCGGGCGATCAAGGAGCCATGGAGGATGGCCTGCGCGTGGCTGGCCGAGGGGCAGGACGACCCCGCCCCACCCGCGACACTCCGCGGCAGGGTGGAGCAGCGGCGATGGTCCGAGGTGACGTCGCTGGCCCGCAGCGGTATGGCGTCTCCGATCACTACCAGCATGGGCCGCCTGTTCGACGCCGTGGCCGCCCTGTGCGGCCTCCGAACCACCGTGAACTACGAGGGCCAGGCGGCGGCGGAATTCGAAGCGATCGCGGATCGCCGCGAAGAGGGGGCGTACCAGCTGCCGCTGCTCGCCGATCCGCACTCGCCGGACGCTCGCGACCCGCGCCTTCTCCTCGACGCCCGCCAGACCGTCCTCGCGATCCTCCACGATCTCTCCGCCGGTCCCGCTCTCGTCAGTGCCCGCTTCCACAACACCGTGGCCGCCGCGACCGCGGCCGCCTGCGGACGGGTCGCCGATGCGGACGGGCTCGACACCGTCGTCCTCTCCGGGGGCGTCTTCCAGAACCGCCTGCTGCTCGAGCGCACCGCGGCCGCGCTCGACGACGCCGGGCTGCGCGTGCTCGTCCCGGAGCGGCTGCCGCCGAACGACGGCGGGATCTCCTACGGGCAGGCGGCCGTGGCGGCGGCGTTGCAGGAGGAAGGGGCCCTACCCTCTACGGGGTGATCGAGCAGCTCGTCGAGCAGATCGAGAGCCGGTTCGCCGAGCTCTCGCGGCAGATGGCCGACCCTGAGGTGATCGGCGATCAGCGCCGCTACGCCGAGGTCGGCCGCGCCTACCGTCAGC
>JBOGXT010000145.1:0-2171 GCA_050694635.1 Thermoleophilaceae bacterium | reverse complement strand
GGTCAGAGGGCGGTGGCCTCGGATCCCGCCGAGGCGATCGCCAAGGCGCGCGACTCGCGCCGCCTGAACGACGAACGCCTCGACGTCTACTACGTCGAGTCCGCCGCCTGGGCACGGCTCGGCGACTATCGCCGCGCCCGCGCCGCCCTGACCGAGGCCACGCGCCGCGAGCCGCACGACTTCGTGACCTGGGCGCTGCTCGGGGATCTGGCCACGCGACGCGGCGAGGAGCGGCAGGCGCTGCGCGACTACAGGCAGGCTTTGTCGCTAAACCCGCGCAACGATGCCCTGCGGACGGCGGTGCAGAAGGCGCGGGCCCGGTTGTCCACCGGGTAGCGGGCCCCCGCGCTACTACACCCGCACCAGCTTGAGCAGGCCGGCTTCCGCCGCTGCGTCGAAGTCGGCGTCCTGGGTGCACACCGCGGCCCCGTGCGTCATGGCGGTGGCGGCGATCCAAGCGTCCATCACCTTCATCGCCCTTCCGATCGCCTCGAGCTCGACGCGCAGGCGCGCGAGCTCGTCGCCCACGGCGTCGTCGATCACCAACGGCCTTCCGATGCGCCTGGCGGCCTCCAGCGTGCTCAGGCGTCGCGACCTCCGGGCGTGATCCTCCGCCGCGAGAACGCCGTGGCGAAGCTCGGACAGCGTCACGACGCTGACGCCGACCTCGTCCGGAAGCTCGCCAAGAGGGCGCTGGTGCTCTCGCGCGATGAAGACCGAGGTGTCGAGCACGGCGCGCATGACCAACGCCGGGCCTTACAGCTCGTCGGTCGTGTCCGGGAAGGCCTCGTCGAGCTCGCTCGACAACACCGGGTCTGCCTGAGCGCTCGCGATGAGCTCGTGAGCCCGCGAGCCGGCGGTCCAAGCTGGCTGCTCGTCTACAGGGACCAGGTCGGCGGCGTCACGCCCGGCCACGGTGATGCGCAGCCGCTCGCCGGCCATCACGCGGCGAAGGACCGCCGAGACGTCGTTGCGCAGCTCGCGCTGGGGGATGCGACGCATGTCCGCAGTGTAGCAGAACTGCTACGCACTGGCCGCATCCTGCCGAGCTGGCCGGGGCCGTGATAGCTTTGTGGTCACTATGGCCACACGCATGGGGATCAGACAGCTTCGCGACTCGCTTCCCGCCACGATCCGGCGTGTGCGCCAGGGGGAAACCATCGAGGTGACGCACCATGGCGCCCCCGTGGCAGTGCTGGCCCCGCTACCGGCGGACCGCATCGAGCGGCTGGTGACCAGCGGTGAGGTCACGCCCGGCAGGCCACTCGAGCGAGCTCTGCGCCGCTACCCGGTCACCGGCGAGCTGAGCGCAAGCGAGGCGATCGAGGACGACCGCGCTGAGCGCTGAGCGGCGGCTCGTCTACGTTGACTCCTCGGCGCTGGTAAAGCTCGTCGTCGAGGAGCCGGAGAGCGCGGCGCTGGAGCAACACCTAGCCGACGGACCGGTGTTGGCAACCAGCCGGATTGCGCTGGTCGAGGTGCCGCGTGCGACCGGCTTGGCGAACCCGGCGCCTGAGGTTCGGAGTGAGACAGAGCGGCTGCTGGCGTCCTGCCTGCTCGTCGACGTGACCGACGGTCTTCTGCGCGCTGCTGCAAGTCATGCGTCTGCGTCGGTCCGGACGCTGGACGCGATTCACCTGGCGAGCGCTCTGCGGATCGAGGCGGACGAGCTCGTGGCCTACGATCGCCGCCTCGCGGCGGCTGCCGACCAGTGCGGGCTCGCCGCCTCGAGCCCGGGTGCGCCGAGCACCGGCTCATGACGCGACACCGATTGGGGTCAATCTGCGTCCGGCCGCAACTCGCCGCGGTCGCGGCTGTTCTGAGGCTCATATGCCCTCCGGCAGGGGAGTCCTCCTCGCCGCCGCCGGCTGCCTCGCGGCCCTGGCGGTCGCGACCGCCCCGGCCACCGCGGCGCGCCACAAGGCGATCTGGGGGCCGGCGCAGGTGGACGGCGTATCGCAGTTCCCGATCTACGACGAGCTCGGCGTCGGCATCTACCAGTACGGCCTGAGCTGGGCCGACGTGGCGCACACGCGGCCCGCGCATCCGCGCGATCCCGCCGATGCGGCGTATCGCTGGCCCGCCGAGCTCGACTACGCCATCCGCGAGGCACGCCGCCACGGGATCCGTGTCTCGCTGCTGCTCAGTCACGCCCCGGCCTGGGCCAACGG
>JBOGXT010000144.1:0-15621 GCA_050694635.1 Thermoleophilaceae bacterium | reverse complement strand
GGCGACGGAGGGCTCGCGCCGCGCGGCGTCGCGCTCGGCGCGCGTGGTCGGCGCGCGCTTGCGGCTCCTACGTCCCATGTGAGGTGATTCCTACCGTGCGCACTCGGCCAGCCGAGTGCTTCCGGCTAACGGACAGCCGGAGCTGATGACCACGCGCCACCAGCCCATCAGCATCCCGATGAAGCTCCAGCGGGGACGCACGTGCCAGTGCTTGCAGCCGGGCTCCCCGATGTGCTCGTTCGAGACCCGGATCCACCTGTGCCCCTCCGGGTCGAGCAGCATCTCCTCGATCAGGCGGCGGTACTGCTCCTCGGTGTAGGTGCGGTCGGAGAGCGTCCGGCGCGCGTGCTGGACGCGGGCGGCGAGCTCGTCGCGGAGCTCCTCGAGCTCGGCCAGCGAGAGCAGCCTCGGGCCGCCGCGGCCGGCCACGGCGAACTCGAAGCCCTTGCGCGGCCAGACGGAGCAGAACAGCTGCGACAGCTCCTCCTCGAGGCGCGCCACCTGGTCCAGCAGGGTGCGGCGGGCGGCTCGCTCGTCGGGCAGCGTCCGTGGAGCGATCAGCCGAGGCTGCTCCTGAAGCACGCCCTACAGCGTACCCGGATCAGTCCGCCCCTACCAACACCTCCGCGGTGGTCCAGAGCGCCTCCTCGACGGTGATCGCCGGCACTCCCTTCACGCGCAGGGCGCACAGGATCATGCGCTGGGTCTCCCGCGTCACGCCGGCCTCGTGGGACACCTCGCCGAGCACGATCGCCACCGGCCGCACGTCGTCGGCCACGACGATCTGGCGCGCCGAGAGCGGGCGCACGCCGGCCAGCCGCTCGCCGGGGCGCGAGAGGCGCAGTCCGGGCTCGCCCTCGACCCTGTCGGCGTCGAGCGCCAGCACCGGCACGCCGGTCTCGGCGATGGCGATCGTGAGCGCGTCGTCCACGAGGTTCCCACTCTTGAAGCCGCCGTGGCGCAGCCGCTCGAGCGCGATCGCCTCGACCGGCGTGCGGTCCGTGTCCGGGTCGATCCCCACCTGGCGCGCGAACACCCTGTAGGCCCAGGGCACGGCGTCCTGGCGCATGTGGATGACGCGGCCGCCCGTATAGCGGTTGGCGAGCTGGCGCAGCCGCTCCCTCACCTCGATCGGCGAGCGCCGCGGGCGCGCCGCCAGCGGCGCGTGCACCACCCCCAGCTGCGGGAACTCCTCGGCCAGCTCGGCCTCGATCCAGCCCTCCTCGAGCCGCAGCTCCATCAGCCCAAAAGGCGCCGGGCGCGGCGGCTCAGCTGGTCCTCGGTGAGGTTGCCGAGCTTCGTCTCCCGCACCCGGCCGTCGCGGGCGAACACCGTGACCGGGCAGATCCCGATGCCGTAGAGGTTGACCACCGCGCCGTCCTCGTCCACCGCCACGGGCTGCCGCCAGCGCCGCTGGCGCGCGAGCTCCTCGGCCTCCGCGCGTGTGTCGCCGCTCACCACCGTCACGAAGTCCACCTCCGGGAGCTGGCGCCGCACCCGCTCCACGCGGTCGACCTGCGGCTCGCAGTCCGTGCCGCGGGTGACCACGAAGGTCAGCACGAGCGGCCGTTCCCGGCCGGGGCACACCGTGACCACGTCCTCGCTCTCGAGCTCGCAGGCGGGCCGGTCGCCGGCGCCTTCCGGGCAGGGTCGCTCCTGGCACACGTTGGCGTCCCCGCTCAGGTTGCTGCTCGCCGCCGGGGCCGCGAAGGCGGGCAGGCGCTGGCCCTCGTTGGGCCCCTGCACGGCCTCGCCGGCGTTCGGCAGCGTCCGCGCGAACAGCAGCACGCCCAGGCCCATCAGCATCAGGATCCCGACGAGCCAGGCGTACTTGTTGCCCGGCCGGGGCACCTCGGGCGGCTTCACGGGCTCGGGGTGCGTCTCGTCGCGGCGGGCGAGCTTCTCGCCCGTGGACTCCCTCCCCTGCGCAGCCGGCCGAGCCGGCTGCTTCGGGCCTAGGTCGTCGAAGCGGTCCTCGCTCACGACGTGTCCGTCTGGGCGGGGCGCGCCCGCAGCCCGCGCAGGCGCGGCCGCGGGACCCCGGATAAGGATCCGCGCGCATCCGGCCAAGCCGGCTGCTTGCGGCTGAGCCCGTGCTCCTCGGCCCACATCAGGGCGGCGGGCAGCACGATCATCACGCCCAGCAGGGAAACGGTCAGGTCCACGACCGTCACGATGCCGAAGTCGCGCAGCATGCGGATGTCGGAGGCGATCAGGGCGGCGAACCCGGCGATCGCGGTGGCCCCCGAGGCGAGCACCGCCGCCCCCGTCGAGGCGTAGGTCAGCTCGATCGCCCGCGCCGGACCGGCGCCCGCCTGGCGCTCCTGGAGGTAGCGCGACGAGAGCAGGACGCTGAACTCGGTGGAGATGGCGATCACGAGCGCGCCGAGGGTGACCGACATCGGGTTGAGGTCGACCTCGAGCGAGCCCGGCAGCAGGCCGAGCAGGAACAGGATGCCCGCCGACCAGCCGGTGGCCAGCGCGATCGGGATCAGCGGCACGGCCGCCTCCCGCAGCGAGCGGCGGACCAGCAGCAGGATCAGCAACACGCCGGCCAGCGCCGCCAGCAGGGCCAGGGCGCGCCGCCAGGGCGACGAGAGCGCCCCGTTGGCCTCCGCCGCGAGCACCGGCAGGCCGACCACGCTGGCCTCCACCCCCTCCGGCGGGTCGAGCCGCTCCTTGATGTCGTCCACGACCTCCTCCTGGCGGTCGAGCGGCATCAGCCTGATCCCGAAGGCCAGGTTGGCCGTCCTGCGATCTGGCGTGACGACGCCCTGCGAGAAGTAGGGCGGCACGGCGTCGAGGAGCTGGCGGACCTGCGCCCGGCCCGTGCCGGCGGTGCTGAACAGGTCCGGGAGCGACAGCGCGGGGCACAGCTCGGGCGGGTTGCGCTCCTGGGTGCAGCGCTTGCCGGGCCGGTAGCCGTGCTCGCGCAGGACGCCGGCCTGGAAGTGGGTCATCCAGGCGATCACCTCCGAATCGGTGATGTCGTCGGCGCGGACGGTCACGTCGATCTCGCCCGACACGCCGGTCTCCTCCTGGAGCACGTTCACGTCGCGCAGCTCCTGGAGGTCCTGCGGCACGAGCTCGCGCACGTCCGAGACGACCTCGCTCTGGGTGTCGAGCGCCAGGCCGACCACCGCCACGGCGAGCCCGATCGCGAGCACGCGGCGCGGGCGCGTGAGCGCCACCCCGAGCGAGCGCCAGGCACGATCAGCGAGCCACTCGCGCGCCCCCACCACGCGGGGATGGGACGCGAATCGGGGCGCGGAGGGCTCGCGGCGCCCGCCGAAGCGGCTCAGCGCGGCGAATCCGGCGCACAGCGCGCACAGGAGCGCCAGGCCGATGCCCACCACGAGCAGGGCGCCGAAGCCGCGCACCATCGGAACGGGCGAGAGCAGCAGCACGAGAAACCCGACGGCGGTGGCGATCCCCGCGGTCAGGATCGTGGCCCCGCCGGACCCGGCGGCGGCCGTCGCGGCATCGCGGATCCGTGTCGAGCCGCGCGCGACCTCCTCGTCGAACCGCGCCTGGAACTGGATCGCGTAGTCAACGGCCAGGCCGATCAGCACCGGCAGCACGGCGATCGAGGCCATCGTGAGGTCGCCCCCGGCCAGGTACAGCGCTCCGAAGGTCATCGCCGCGGCGGCGAGCGCCAGGGCCAGCGGCAGCAGCCGCAGGCGGCTGCGGAACACCAGCGCGAGCGTGGCCGCCATCACGAGCAGGGCCGCCGCCAGCAGAACGAAGATCGAGCGCTGCACGGCGTCGGCGAGGCCCTCGCTCACCACCGGCACGCCGGTGACGACGTACTCGGCGCCGCGGCGCGGCTGGAAGACCCGCTGCTCGGTCGCCGTCCGGAACAGGTCGATGGCGCGGCGGCGCTCCTCGTCGCTCAGATCGGGCCGCAGCCGGATCGTGATCATCGCGGCGTTGCGCGACGGGAACAGGTAGGCGAAGCGCGACTTGGGCGTGTCCGTGCTCGTCCCGAACACGAGCCGCGCGACGAACTGCGGGTCGTCGATGCGCGGGACGCCCGTGATCCCGTAGCGCAGGCCGAGCGCGATCGTCTGCTGCACGAACTGGGCGCTCACCGCCGAGAACGCCGCCTCCGCGAGGCGCCGCTGCTCGGACGGCGGGTCGCCGCGCCGCTTCGAGAGCTTCCGGGCGGCCTGGGCGGCCTCCTCCGCCTGGCGCTGGTTGGCCCGCTGGCGGCGGGCGTACTCCTCGACGATCTCGTTGACCGAGGTGTTGATGAAGGTCCCGGGCCCGAACACGACCTTCGCCGGCTTCAGCTCGGCGATCTCGCGGCACACGGGCGGCAGGCTGCCGAGCCCCCGCTTGTTGTCGGGCACGTTCCCCGACAGGCAGCCCTCGAGGCTCAGCAGACGGCCGAGGTCGTCCGTCAGGACCGTGTTCGCGAGCTTGCCGCGCACGAGCACGAGCACCGCCTCGTCGCCGAAGTCCTGCTTGAAGCGCTCGGTCGCCTGGAAGCTGTCCGAGCCCTTGTCCACCAGCGTCTCGGTGGCGGCGCTCGGCTCGAGTCGAAGCGCCAGCACGGCGCCGCCCAGCGCGAGCAGCGCGGTGATCGTGAGCACGAGCAGCGGGCGGCGCGTAGTCACGCCCGCGATCCGTGCGAAGGCGTCCCTCCTCACCGGGGTCAGCTTATAAGGGGTCGCAGGCCGAAATACGCAGCAAATGCCCGATGTGCGGGGGGTGCCTTAGCTCCATCATCTTCAGTCATGGAGACCGGCAACCTCATGATCGACGCACAGACGGCGTTTTCGCGCGAGCTGCGCCGGCGCCGCCGCGAGCGCGCGGCGGGCTGGCTGAGACGGCGCTCCCGGGAGTCGACCCGCCTCGGCTCGCTCGACCAGGCGCTTCACGCCGCACCGCCCGCTACCCGGCGTCCGGCCGGCCTGAGCGCCATCCCGCTGGCGTCGATCGTGGGCACGGCCGAGGAGGCCAAGGCCCGCACGTTCGACCGCGGCTTCCGGCCGGCCTCCTCGAGCCGCCGTCGCTGGGAGCGGCTCTGGATGGCCGGGCGCCGCGGGGCGCCGCTACCGCCGATATCCGTCTACCGGCTGGGCGATCGGCACTTCGTGCGCGACGGGCACCACCGCGTCTCGGTGGCACACTCGCTGGGTATGGCCGCCATCGACGCCGAGGTGACCGAGCTGGCTCACTCGGGCAGCGGCTGAAGGGCCGGGTAGAGGCTCGACTGCCCCGTCAGCCGGCCGAGCGGCGCCTGCGGCACGCAGGGCGGCGCCTTGTCGCGGTTGGTCGTGCCGCCGAACACGAACAGCTCCACCTGCGCGGCCAGGTCGGCCGACATGAACGGGTCGAGGGGCAGCGGCGGGGCGGGCACGGGGTTGGAGGTGCACAGGTGCGCCCCGAACACCGGCAGCGGCTGCCGGCTCTTGAGACTGTCATAGGCGCCCGGCTCGGTGTAGGGGTTCGAGCGGTTGGTGGACAGCCGGGTCGGGAAGGCGGCCATGATCTCCGGGTTCATCGGGTTGGCGGTGCGCAGCACGTGCACGTTCGCGGTCGGGTCCTCGAAGCCCAGGTCGGTGTACTGCGTGGCCGCCGAGTCGTTGCCGAAGAAAGCCGAGATCTCGCGCCGGTAGAGGCCGAGGTAGTCGACGATCGGCGTGAGCTGGCGCAGGAACGGGTCGAGCCGGCCCAGGATCGGCCGCGTGTTGTCGAGCACCCGCTCGGTGGCGGGCAGGCCGCGGCGCGAGACGCGCACCAGCGGGCCGAGGTCGGTGAAGAGGCCGCGCAGGTCGGGTGCCAACCGGTCGAGGTCGATCAGGGTCGGCGAGATCTGGCGCGCCGCCGGGCGCAGCTGGTCGATCAGCGGGTCCGTGTCGAGCGCGAACTCGGTGGTGCGCTCGGTGGTCGCGCGGCCCTCGCGCAGGAAGGTCGGGAACACCCGGAAGGTGTCGGCCAGCGCCCTGTCGCGGTCGGCGACCGCGGCCCAGACCTGCTCCGAGCTGCGGATCAGCTCGCGCAGCTGGCCCTGGCGCTCGGTCAGCGCCTCGAACACGACGCCCGTGTCCCGGACGAACGCGCGCGTGGCGTCGCTCTGGGCGTTCAGCACGTCGAGCACGTCGCCGGTCTCCTCGGCGAACGGCGTCAGGAGCCCGAGCGCGTTGTTGATCGCCTCGGCCTGCCCGCCGGCGGCCTGGCCCTGCTGGTCGAGCCAGATCGAGAACCGGCGGCGCGTCTCCGGGTCGAAGGTGCGCAGGATCTCGTCGAGCTCCACCGTCGGCGAGACCTGGCCGGCCGGCAGGCGCCCGCCGTCGGGCACCATGTCGCGCTCGTCGCCGTCGCCGCGCACCCCCGCGGCACCGGGCGTCAGCTCGACGTAGGTCTCCCCCAGCAGCGTCTTCTGGCGCAGGATCGCGCGCGTGTCGCGCGGGATCGGGGCGTAGCGCGAGTCGATCTCGAGCTCGGTGTCGGTGAGCCCGGTGACCTCGTTGGGCGCCTTGCGCTTCACCCGCCCCACCTTCACCCCGGAGATGCGGATCTCCGCCTCCTGGGCGAGCTGGGTGGCCTCGGGGAACGCGACCTTGACGCGGTAGCCCTCCGGCTGCAGCGGCACCGAGCCGCCGAAGTTGAGCCACAGGAAGACCAGGATGCCGAAGCACGACAGCGCGAAGGCGACCATCGTCAGGATCCGGCCGACGCTGGGTGCCTGCTTGATCACGGCGCCTTGCCGTCCTGGTTGTTCAGCGGGCAGACCTCGGCCTCGTCCGGCAGGTTGAGCAGCTCGGCGGCCGTGCCGAGCTGCGGGTTGCCGAGCACGACCTGGTCGAGCACCTCGTAGCCGGCGCAGGACACGAGCACCATGCCGCGCCGGATCGGCCCGTGGGCGTCCTGCTGGCTCCACAGCGACGCTCCGGCGTGTGCCCCCCACGCGCTCCAGAACAGGTACGACTCGCCGCCGCCGGGCGGGTTGTAGGCCAGCGTGTTGAAGAACTGGTTCAGCACCCTGAAGGACTTCGTCAGGCGTGGCGTGACCACGGCGAGGTCCTCGGTGGCTCCGCGCAGGTCGCGCACGGTCGGGCGCACGTCGCGCGCGAACGGCCGGATCTGCTCGCGGATGATCGGGGTGGTCTCGTCGAAGAACGGGCGCGTGCGACGCAGCGCGGGCGCCAGCTTGCGGGCGAACGGCCGCAGGCCCTCGAGCGTGGGACCGAGCTCGGCCGCCAGCGTGGAGGCCTTTCGGAGCGTGGTCTCGGTCTGCGACAGCGCCGGCGGGAACTCGCGCAGCGCGGCCCGCAGGGAGTCCTCCTCGTCGGCGAAGGCCTCGAAGTTCGCGTTGGCGGAGTCGACCAGGTCGGCCAGCTGGTCGTCCTTGTCCGCCAGCGCCGTCGAGAGCTCCTGGAAGTTGTGGATCACGTGCTCGATGTTGCGGCGCCGCTCGATCAGCCTGCGCGTGATGCGGGCGCCGTCGCGCGCGGTGGGCTCGAAGCGCTTGAACACCTCGCGCAGGTCCTGCTGCGCGGTCTCGTCGTCGAAGGCGGTGCCGCCGGCGCTCAGGAGGATGCGCAGGTAGTCGCGCGTGTCGGTGTCGAGCTGGGCCAGCACCTCGTCGGCGTTCACGTCCGGGAGCGTGTTGGCCACCCGCACGCGGCCGCCCTCGGGCAGCTCGCCCGAGCCCTCGCGGCCGGGGTCGAGCGCCAGGAACATGTCCTTGAGGCCGGTCTTGGGCCGCAGCAGCACGGTCGCGTCGCGGTAGAGCGGCTTGTACTCGTCCCTGATCTGCATCCGCACGACCGCGCGCCCGTCGTCGAGCGTGACCTCGCCGACCTCGCCGACCTTGACGCCGGCCACGTTCACGGTCTGCCCCTGGCCCGGCACCACGGCCTGGGCCGTCGGCAGCTCGGCCTCGACCTCGTAGAAGTCCGTGCCGAGCACCGGCACCCAGGCGGGCAGGTAGAAGCGCTGGTTCGAGAGGATGTAGCCGGCGATCCCGGCCGCCAGCACGAACAGGCACAGGATCGCCACGAAGACGCGCGCCTGCTTCTTGATCTGGCGCATCACGGGCCGGCCCCGATCTTGGCCGAGCTCAGGTCGCTGACGGCGTTGCGGTGGCAGGCGAAGCTCGGCCGATACGGCGGCTTGGGACCGCGCGCCGGCCGCGTGCCGAGCGGCTGCGAGATGGCCGACGAGTAGAGCGGGCCGAGGTCGCCGACCGGGGGCGTCTGCACCCGGAAGGCGCCGCCGCCGGTCTGGAAGCGGGTGTAGGAGCCGTTGCCGTCGAAGTTCTGCGACTCGCCGGAGAGCGAGACGAGCGTCTGGAAGAACTCCTCGTAGTTGCGCAGGCCGGTGGACAGCGAGCCGTCCTCGATGCGCTGCTCCTGCGTCGGGAGGATCACCTCGAGCTGGCAGCGGTTGAACAGGTCGAGCACCGGGAGGAAGTCGACCTGGCCGTCCACGAAGGTGGCGAAGTCGTCGATCGCCGGCTGCAGGTCGTTCACGAGGCCCCGGAGCTCGGAGGGCTGCAGCAGCAGCCGGGTCTGCTCGATCCACGGGAAGCCGGCGTCGATCGTGGCCGGGGTCTCGCGGACGCCCGGGATC
Source organism: Thermoleophilaceae bacterium (assembly GCA_050694635.1). GTDB lineage: Bacteria > Actinomycetota > Thermoleophilia > Solirubrobacterales > Thermoleophilaceae > JACVRW01. The sequence continues at coordinate 7,038 of JBOGXT010000144.1, read as the reverse complement.
ATCTCGAGCGCCCAGGCCCGCGTCGGCGGGAAGGCTGCGTTCAGGTTGTCGAGCGCCGGGTTGGCAGCCTCGAGCACCTCGGGCAGCAGCCGCACGGTCTCGCGCAGGTTGTCCTGCTCGGCCGCGAGCGCGCCCATCGTGATGTTGAAGTTGCTGATCAGGTCCCTCAGCTGCGCCTCGTTGCGCGACAGCGCCGCGAGGACCCGCTGCTGGCCGGAGACCAGCTTCGAGAGGTCGTGCGGGTCGGTGCCGAGCAGCGCCTCGTTGACGACCGCGCCGCCGCGCAGCGAATCGGCCGAGTACTCGAGCGAGTCGTTCAGCGCCTCGCCGCCGGTGTCGCCCCTGGCGTCCGGGTCCTGGTCGTCGTCCTCGCCGGCCACCGGCTGCGCGTTGAGCGCGCCGCCGAAGCCGATCAGGAGCTTCTGCAGATCCGCGCGCGTGTCGCTCTTGAGCGCGCCGAGCACCTGGTCGATCTGGACCGGCGCCGACGTCTGCGAGGCCGGGATCGTGTCGCCGCTGTCGAGCTCGGCGCTGCCGGGCGTGCCGGGCTCGACGTCGAAGAACAGGTTGCCCTCGAAGAAGATCCGCGGCCGCACCTTGACCCTGGCGTCCTCGTGGATCGGAAGCGCCTCGTCCTTCAGCTTCATGGTCACCGTGACGGCCGGCGAGTCGCCCCCCACGGGCTCGACCGCGGACACCTTGCCGACCTCGACGCCGGCGATCCGCACCGCCTGGCCCTTCTGGATCGGCGGCGAGTTCTCGAACGTCGCCTTCAGCTCGTACGGCGTGGTGAACGGGATGTCCTTCGTGAACGCGAAGAACGTCCCGATCAGGATCACGATCAGCGCGATCAGGCCCGCCTGGTAGGCGCTGAAGCGGCCCTGGTGGCGGAGCGTCCTCACGGCGTCACCGCTCCCGCGCTCGAGACCGAGGGGCCGTCCTGGCCGCTCGTCTGCGTGCCCTGGTTGCCGGGCGGGTTGCCGATCACGGCCTGCCCCGCCGCGAAGCGCTCGTTGCCCGCCTCGCACTCCCGCTCCTGGCCCGGTGCCGCCGTGTTCGGATACGGGTTGTAGTGCAGCCGGTTGGCACGGGTCGGCCCGTCGGCCGGCGCGGCGGAGGGGCCGCCCTCGTTGTTCGGGCCGGGCGGCGTCGTGATCCCGTCGGAGGGCGAGGACACGATCTGGAAGCGCTGCCAGGTACCGGTCGCGCTGCCGTCGGACAGCAGGCTGGCGGCGTTGCGGAACCAGAGCGTTACGTAGTTGCAGGTGGTCTGGGCGGGGACCAAGAAGCGCAGCGTCGGGCGCAGCGAGGAGGACAGGCGCGTGAGCTGGTCGATCCCCTGCCGCACCAGCGGGTCGTCGGAGAAGTCCGCGAGCGCCTCGAACACGTCGGCGAGGTCCTCGTTCATCCGCACCGTCCGCGGCAGCACCTCGGTGCCCGCCTCGAAGGCGTCGGCGAGGATCGGGGCCGAGTGCGGCAGGGTCGCCACCCCGGGGCGAAGCTCGCGGAAGAGGGCCGCGTTGTTGCGCAGGAACGGCCGCTGGCGTGGGAAGTCGCGGATGGCGACCGCCTCGCTGGGCGGGCTCTCGCTGATCGTCTCCTGGAGGTAGGGGCGCGCGACCTGTGCCAGGGCCGTGAACGAGACGTCCAGGTTGACGAACAGGGCGGCCTGCTCCTCGGCCACCGGCGCCGCCTCGGACGAGGCGTCGGCGAGCGAGCGGAAGAAGCGGTCGAGCCGCGTGTCCGGGTCGGACAGGTTGCGCGTCACCGGCTCGAGGTCGCGCAGCAGCGGCACGAGCTCGGCGATCGCGGTGTTGATGTCCTGGCCGCGGCCGGCCAGCCCGCCGCCGTAGCCGTCGAGCGAGTTGCGCGAGCCGATCCGCGCCTTCTCGTCGAACATGTTGAACAGGTCGTCGATCTCGACGACCTCGGGCCGCGCCTGCTCGATCGGGATCACGGTGCCGGCCGCGAGCCCCTCCTCCTCGGCGTCGCGCCGCCCCGGCGACAGCTCGATGTACTTGAGGCCGAGCGAGGAGCGCGGCCGCACGAGCAGCGTCGAGTCGGACGGCAGCGGCTGGACCTCCTTGTCGAGCTTCATCGTGACCTGCGCGTAGGTGGAGCCGTCGGGCCGCTTGCGCGGCTCGATGTCCGAGATGAAGCCGACGCGCGCGCCGCCGATCCGGACCTCGAAGCCCGGCACGAGCTGAGCCGCGTTGGGCAGGTTCGCTCGCAGGTCGTAGGTCGGCACGAACGGCAGCCCGGAGTTGGCGTTGTACGCGAGGAAGACGGCGACGATCGTGACCAGCACGGTCACCGCGCCCACCAGCACCGGGCTCGCGGTCAGGGCCGCGCCCGTGCGCCGCGGCGTCACGGCCCGTCCTCCCCGAGCAGGTAGTCGAGCACCGGCTCCTCGGGCCCGAGCGCGGGCGACTGGCGCTTCGACTGCCTGCGCAGCGCCTTGAGGCTGCGCTCGCGCTCGAGCGTCGCGGTGGCGTCCTCGTCGGCTCCCAGCAGGCCGCCGAGCAGCGTCCCGGTCGGAGCCACGCTGCCGCGCCCGCCCCGGTCCGGCTCGGGTGCGTTGCGAGCCTCGAGCGACGCGCTCGCGCCCGCATCCGTCAGCGGGTCGAAGAAGTTGGAGTTGCAGCCGGTGGCGGGCTCGAGCGCGTAGGTCGAGCAGGTGTTCGTGACGAGGCCGGCGCGCAGGTAGTGGCCGAGGGAGTCGAAGCCGTTGGTCGACAGCGCCAGGTAGTAGAGGAAGTCGTCGATGCGCTCGACGGCGCCGGTGGCGTCGAGGCTCTTCGTGAGGTCGTCGAGGTTGACCGACACGGGCGCCAGCTCCTCGCCGAGCCGGCCCAGGTCGCGGATCAGCGGCCGGGCGCGGATCAGCGCGGGACGGCCGCGTTCGAGCGCGTCGCCCAGGCTCGGGAAGCTCTCGCGCGAGGCGTCCGCCAGCGTGCCCTGCCCCTCGATCAGGCGCCCGAGCGCCGGTGCGGCGTCGCCGAGGTCGCGGAGCAGCGGGGTGCCCTGGTCGGTCAGGCCCTCCAGGTCGACCATCAGAAGCCGCAGCTCGCGCAGGAAGGCCGGCAGCCGGTCGATCGCCAGTCGGATGTCGTCGCGGCGCTCGGCCGACGCCTCGCCGGTGCGGTTGGCCTGCACGATCCAGTCGGCCACCCGCTCGCGCTCGCGCGACAGCGGGCCGAGCGCCTGGTCGGAGTCGCGCGCGAGGCGCTCGAGCACGCGGTTCTGCTCGGCGAGGATGGCGAGCACCTCGTCCGTCTCGCGCAGCGCCGGGTTGGCCCGGTGGATGACCTCGTTCAGCTCCTCGCCGCGCCCGGCCAGGCCGGTGCCGAGCTCGCTGAGGAGGATCGCGAAGCGCTCGCGGTACGGCAGGCGCAAGATGTCGTTGAGCAGGTCGAGGTCCACCGGCGAGCTGTTGTTCTCGACCGGGAGGAGCCGCTCGCCCTCGCCGTCGCCGTCCTCGATCGTGGCCAGCCGCTCGGCGCCGGTCGAACCGGGCTCGCACTCCACGAACTTCTCGCCGATCAGCGACTGCGGCCGGATCGTGCAGGCGGCGTCGGCCTTGAACGGTGTGAAGTCCTCGTCGTCGATGCGCAGCGTCACCGCCGCCTTGTTGTCGGCGGTGACGTCCATGTCGTAGACGATCCCGACCGGTACCCCGGCGATCTTCACGTCCTCGCCCGCCACGATCGTCGACGCGTTGTCGAAGATCGCGCGCACGAAGTAGCTCTCCTTCGTGTCGTCGTCGGTGCCCTCGCGCACGATCCCGATCACGATCCAGGGCGCGATCGCCACGAACAGGCAGATGTAGACGAGCCGCCTCACGGGCCGGACGGAGTCGTGGACGCGTCGCAGCCCATGAACGCCAGCGGAGAGGAGCCGTCGGGCGAGCTCTGGGTGGCGCCGCCGGGACAGCGGTTCAGGATGCCGCGCTCGAAGTCCTCGGTGCGGCGATCGGCCGGCACGGGCAGGAGCTGCCCGCCCTCGAACACGGTCGGGCTGAACATCGGCTGCACGCGCGCGTAGTGGCCGTTCGCGTCGTAGTAGCCGGCCACCTGGGCGAACTTGGTGATCCAGCCGGTGAGGTCGGGCGTGTAGCCGCGCGCGTACTCGATGACCGGCTGCGACCGGTCGAGCGCGCGGATCGCACGCGGGAAGACGGTGGCGGTCAGCTGCGCCAGGCGCGGCTGCTTTGCGGTCAGCTCGATCAGGTCGTTGTTCGGCCCGGGCGCGCGGATCAGGTCGCGCAGGTCCGAGACGGTGGGCCGGGCGGCCGCCACGAGCGGGCGCAGCTCGCGGAAGAACGGCGCCAGCTCGCGCGTGGCCGGCTTGGACTCGTCAACGAGCAGCTCGAGGTCGTCGAGCGTGGCGCGCAGGTTCACGAACGTCGTGTTGGCCTTGCGCAGCGTTCCCGGCAGCAGCTCGAGGGCGCGGCGCAGCGCCACGTTCTCGTCGGCGATGGCCCGCATCGCCTGGCTCGTGTTGACGACCAGGCCGGAAAGGTCGTCGCGCCGCTCGGCGATCGCCGAGACGGTCGCCGCGCCGTCCTTCACGAAGCGCTCGAGCAGCGCTTGGTCGAGCGCCAGCTCCTCGGTCAGGCGGGTCGTGCTGGACAGGAACGGCGCGAAGTACCGGATGCTCTCCGCGGCCTCGTCCGCGCGCCCGTCGTACTGGGCGCCCGAGCCGCGCACGAAGTTGCGCAGGCCCTCGCGCGTGTCCTCGTCGAGCGTGTCGAACACCACGTCGAGGTCGACCGGCGCGCTGGTGTCGTCGGAGCCGATCTCACCGCCGTCCGGGATCTCTCCCGTCCCGTTCGGCCCCGGCTTGATCGAGACGTAGCGGTTCGCGATGCCCGACAGCGAGGTGGCCCGGATCGTCGCGGTGGTGCCGCGGTGAAGCGGCGCCAGGTCGTCCTCGATCTCCATCGTGACGACCGCCTGGGCGGTCTCGTCGAGGTCGATGTCGGTGATCCGGCCGATCGGCTGGCCGCCCACGCGCACCTCGTTGCCGGTGACGAGCTGGCCGGCGTTCTGGAAGACCGCCCTGACCTTGTAGGACTCGCCGTCGCCGAACATCGCGATAGCCGCCAGCGCCACGGCGACGACCAGCGCCGCGAGCGCGATCACGCGTGCCGGCGTCGAGCCTTGCTCGTCGGCGAGCGGCTCGCGCCGTGCGCCAAGCAGCGGGCTGGCCCGCTGCGCGGCGACGGTATCCGATCCCTCTCTAGTTTTCGTTGAGTCCAAGCGCGGTCCATCGACCGACGCCTCCCGCGCGGGGCCAGTGTACGGCCGAACCCCGCTGCACGCACGGGTTTTTTGCCCGTGCGGGCCTGCTGCCTACTCCATCCCGAGTGGCCCCTGCGCCTCCCCGGAGAGAAACTGCCTGACGAACTGGTTGTCGGAGTTGAAGAGCTCGCTGGCCGGCCCCGACTCCACGATCCGGCCCTTCCAGAGGATCGCGATGTAGTCGGCCACCCTGCGCGCCGACATGATGTCGTGCGTGATCACGCAGTACGCCCCGCCGTTCTCCTCGTGCACCTCCATGATGAGCTCGCACAGCAACGCCGTACGCACCGGGTCGAGCCCCGAGTCGGGCTCGTCGAAGAGCACGATGTCAGGGTCCAGAACCAGCGCACGGGCGAAACCGGCGCGCTTGCGCATGCCGCCCGAGAGCTCGTTGGGCATCTTCTCGGACGCGGCCGCCAGGCCGACCTCGCCGAGCCGGCGCGACACGATCTCGCGGATCTCGTCGTCGCCCTTGTCGGTGTGCTGGCGGAGCGGGAACGCCGTGTTGTCGTAGACGTTCATCGAGCCGAACAGCGCGCCGTCCTGGAACAGGACGCCGAACTTCTTGCGCATCTCGAACAGCTCGTCGTCGGCCATGTTGGGCACGGACTCGCCGTGCACCAGCACGTCGCCCTCGTCCGGGTAGAGCAGCCCGACCATGTGCTTGATGCACACGGACTTGCCCGTCCCGGAGGGGCCGAGGATCATCGAGATCTGGCTGTCCGGCAGGCCGAGGTTGAGCCCGTTCAGCACCCGGTTGCGGCCGAACGCCTTGACGACGTCGATGAACTCGACCGCGTCGTCGGCGCCGTGCTCGCGCTTGGTGCCCGTGTGCCACTGGTACTCCTCCGCCTCGGCCTGCGAGCCGCGCTCGTGGGTCATCTCGCCCGTGCCGCGGGGCTTCGCCGCGGGAGCCGCCTGCGGGCGATCGTCTTCGTCGCGCGTGCGTTCCATGACTGCCTCTCTGCCTCCCTAACCGCCTATCGGTGCTCGTGGGTTGGAGCCCCAGAAGATCTGCGTCCCGACCATGCCCACCAGGTGCACCATCACGGTGTTCAGCACCATTGACTTCGCCGTCGCCGTGCCGACTCCCACCGGCCCTCCTCCGGCCGTGTAGCCGTAGTAGCAGCCGACGAGCACGATCACCGTCGCCATCGTCATGCCTTTGATCAGGCTGTAGAACAGGTCGGGGGGGTTCTGGAACATCCAGAAGATCAGGAAGAACCCGCCCGAGCTGACCTCTCCGATCTGCTGGACCACGGCTAAGTAGCTCGCGAAGAAGCCCGCGCCGACCGCGGCGATGTACATGAACGGCAGCACCAGCCACGCGGCCAGCAGGCGCGTGGCGCAGAGGAAGACGAGCGAGTTGATGCCCATCACCTCGAGCGCGTCGATCTCGTCCGAGATCCGCATCGCGCCGATCTCCGCCACCAGCCCGGTGCCGACCTTGGCCGACATCATGTAGCCGAACGCGTACGGCATGATCTCGCGCAGGTCGCACCACGCGGAGAACACGCCGGCGTACGCGGGCGCGCCCACCGAGCGGTTGAAGTACGCGCCCTCGATGCCGCACTGCAGGCCGAGGATGAAGGCGAGGCCCCAGATGACGAGCGCGGAGCCGAGGATCAGGATTCCCGCCTGACGCAGCGCCTCGCCGAAGAACCGCATCACCCGGCCCGAGTAGACGATCCCCATCGTGTCCCCGCCGAAGCGGGCGATCTCGCCGAGCGAGGCG
>JBOGXT010000143.1:0-5755 GCA_050694635.1 Thermoleophilaceae bacterium | reverse complement strand
GGCTTACTCCACGCCCACGCCGCGGCCGCCCTCGAACAGGATCTTCGTGACGAAGGCGAAGGTCTCGACCTCCAGGTTGGGCCGGTCCTTGACCGGGTGCAGGTAGGCGCGCGAAGCCGACAGCCGGCGCCCGTCGTGCACGTTGCGATCGAACTTCGCGAAGCCCTCCTGGCGGTATCCGTTCACGTCGTCGGTGAGCGGGTAGCCGGCCTCCTGCACGGCGGCGAAGAAGGCGTCGAACAGCGGGCCCTTGGCGGGGCCGCGCTCCAGCACGAGCGGGCCGTCGTGGCCGCGGAAGGCGTCGTCCGGCCGCGCCGCGAGGCAGTTCTCCATCTTCTTGAAGTAGGGCAGGCAGTGGGCGTAGTCCCACGTCTCCATCCCCGCTCCCAAGGCCCAGCGCTCGTAGTCCATCGGGTTGCCGCGCTGGAAGATCATCCCGTTGATGCTGCTCGAGCCGCCGAGCACCTTCCCGCGCGCGTGGTAGACGCGGCGCCCGCCCATGTAGGGCTCGGGCTCGGACTCGTACTTCCAGTCGTAGAAGCGGCTGCCGATCGGGAAGGCGAGCGCGGCGGGCATGTGGATGAACACGTCGAACCACCAGTCCGGCCGGCCCGCCTCCAGGACCAGCACCTTGTTCGACGGGTCCTCCGAGAGCCGGGCGGCGAGCGCGCTGCCGGCCGACCCGCCGCCGACGACGACGAAGTCGAAGTGCCTGGTCATACGGGGTCCTCCTATCGGGCCAGCGAAGATCCGTCCGTCATCGAATGAAACCACTCCAGCGGCACCTTCGGTGCGCCTCCGTCCAGATCGGGTGCGCCGCGATTGCTCCTGACGTCGTCGATGTTCACCGTTCGGAGCTCGACGCTGCAGCGCGTCTCCCCGGACACGTTCGGCACGCTGGCGTGCAGGTGCGCGCCCGAGAAGCAGAGGAAGTCGCCGGGCTCGATCACGATGCGCAGCTCGGCCTCCGTGTTCACGGGCTCGGTCGGCTCGGGCACGATCGGGATGTCCTCGTCGCGCTCCCCCGCCCGCCGGCGCTCGCGGATCGCGTCGAGGTCCCAGTCGGCGCTCGTGTTCTCGATCGAGCGCGACCAGTAGGCGGGATAGAAGGCGATCGTGCGGTCGGCCGAGAGCGGGCGGATCGTCGCCCACCAGTTCGTCTGCTGGAGCACGTTGGAGGCCCAGGTGTCCCGGTGGAAGCCGATCCTCCCGATCTGGCGCTCGGCGTCGCCCCGGACGGGCGGCACGACGCGCAGGAAGATCGAGTCCCAGTAGCTGCTCGCGGGATCGACGCCCACGTGCTCGAGGGCGGCGTGCAGGAGCCGCTTCACGCGCGGCTCGCTCTTCACCCCTTTCTGGAGCTCGTCGCCCGCGGCCGCGTCCGGCGTGTCGCCGATGAGGGGGTCCACCAGGCTCGCCAGCTCGAGCAGCGGCGGGACCCCCTTGAACACGAGCAGGTCGCCGCGAAAGACGAGCTCCCCCCGCCGGCGGTCGTCGAGGGGTCCGGAAAGCAGGTGAACCGAGGTGCTCAGGATCCGGAGCTCGTCGCGAGCTCCTGCTTCGGGGTCTCCTTCTTCGGATCGATGAACGGCTTCTCGACCACGGTCGCCGAGACCGTCCCCTCCGGGCGCTCCACCTCGAGCTCGGTGCCGAGCTCGGAGTGCTCCGTGGGCACCATCGCGTACCCGATGTTCTTCTCGAGCCGCGGCGAGTGGCACGCGGACGTGATCTTGCCGATCCGGCTGCCGTCCTTGTGGACCGGGAAGGCGTCGATCATCGAGCCGTCGTTGTAGGAGCCGAGCCGCTCGCCGCCGATCTCGACGCCCGCCAGCTTGCGCTTGGGGCCCTCCCGCTTGATCTTGGCGAGCGCCTCCTTGCCGATGAAGTCCGAGCCCGCCTCGAGGTCGACCATCCAGTCGTAGCCCATGCCGACCTCGTAGGGGTTCGTGTCGTACCACATGTCGCAGCCAGGGCCGAGCGCCAGGATGCCGCCCTCGATGCGGCGGATGTGGCAGGGGCCGATCACCTCGAGCCCGTGCGGCTTGCCCGCCTCGAGCACGGCGTCCCACAGCTTGACCCCGTTCTTGCTGGCGTCGTAGAGGTAGATCTCGAAGCCGAGCTCGGCGGTGTAGCCCGTGCGCGAGACCAGCACCTTCATCCCGTCGAGCTCGTACGCGTGCAGGAAGTAGTAGGGGATCTCGAGGATGCTGTCGCCGAACAGGTCGACCATCACGTCCTTCGACTTGGGCCCCTGCACCTGCACCGGCCCGACGTCGATCTCCTTGATGGTCACGTCGTGGCCGGAGTTGTAGGAAACGCCACGCGCCCACAGCTCCACGTCGCTGTCGGCGAGCGAGAGCCAGAAGCGGTTCTCCTCGACTCTGAGTAGGACCGGGTCGTTGATGATTCCACCGTCGGGCAGGCAGAGGAAGACGTACTTGCACTGCTCGACCGCGCACTTGTTCAGGTCGCGCGCGACGAGGAGGTTGGTGAACTCGAAGGCGTCCGGCCCGCTGATCTCGATCTGGCGCTCGGCGCCCCCGACGTCCCAGAGGGTCACCCCGTTGAGCAGATGCCAGTACTCCTCGACCGGGTCGCCGTAGTGGCGCGGGTGGTAGTGGTGGTTGTAGACGCTGTACATCTGCACGTCGTGACGGCGCGACGCATAGAAGTAGGGCGACTTGCTGATGCGCGGGTAGAGCAGGATCTCCGGGTGCTCGTTCACCTTTGCCAAGGGACTCCTCCTAGTTCGTCAGGCGGTCGACGAGCTGCCGCCGCCAGGTCTCGGTCTTCTCGAGCTCGTTGAAGGTGTACACGTGGATGCCGCCAAGCCTCGCGGCGGGGTCGGCGAAGGTCGGGCTCAGCTGGTCGAGAAGCTCGGTGGGCGTGTAGAGGCGGGGCGAGAGGAAGCGGCGGACGAGCCCGCGCTGCGCGCGCAGGAAGCGGACGGACTCGCCGAGGCCGATGCGGAGGGAGGTCCTGAGCAGCTTGCGGCTGTCGACCGCGCCGGGCACGCCGAGCCAGATCGGCAGGTGGGTGCCGCGATCGCGGACGCGGCGGACCCAGGTGGCGATGACGTCGGCGTCGAAGCAGATCTGGCTCACGATGTAGGTCGCCATCGGCTCCTTGGCGAACATCGCCTCGATGGTGGTCTCGTCGCTGATGAAGTGGTGGCTCTCGGGGTAGCCCGAGATGCCGACCTCGGCAAAGGACTCGCGCAGCTCGCCCATGGCGGCGAGGAGCTCGGCGGCGCCGGCGAAGTCGCCGGCCGGCTGCCGGGCGTCGCCGGCGATGACGAAGACGTCTCGAACTTGGGCGGCGCGCAGGCGGGCGACGATCTCCTCGAGGTGAGCGCGGTCGCGGACGAGCCGCGCGGAGAGGTGGGGGACGACGTGGTAGCCGGCCGGCGCGAGCGTCTCGGCGAGACCGAGAGTGGCCTCGAGCCCCTTGGAGGGAGAGGCGGTGAGGGTGACGATGCTGCCGGTGGGAAGATGGGCGAACACCTCATCGGCAACCCCGTCGAGGGGAAGGACCTCGTAACGGGGCCGTTGGAGGGCGGCGAGAAGCGGGGAGGCGGAACCTGCGGCCGCGTGGCCCTCGCGCGCGCCCTCCACGCCACCGGCCGCGTCGTCCACGCGCGGCTCCTCCGCGCCTTCCACGCCGGGGCGGTTCGCGCGTGCAGACCGGCTGTGCGAGCCTGCGGACGGGCTCTGCGGCTCGGCGGCGAGCACCATCCTGATATATCAGGTCCCGAGCCGGCGGGTCAACCCGCCCGCCCGACCGCCTCCGATCGAGGCCGCGCGAGGGCCGGCGAGGCGAGCAGCCCGAGGGCGTCTTCGAGGTCGATGCGGCGGTAGGTCTCGACCGGAACACCCTCTTCGAGAAGCTTTCCCCGCGAACGCAGGATCCGCATGCGCACGGCGCGATCGACCTCGCCGAGCCGGGCCTCGATCGCCGCGATGGCCGCGTCCGCCGTGGCCGCGTCCGCGTCCGGACCGGTCGCCGCGCCTTCGGCTTCGGCCTCCGCGCGCAGCCTTGCGATTCGCGACTCCGGGTCCAGGATCGCCTCCACGTATCCCTCGGTCACCGGGTTGCTCACTACTCGCACGTCGGCGGCCGCCACTCGCCCCGCCGGCGAGTACGCAAGGCACGTCGCGATTCGCCCGCGCGCGCTCGCCACCGCCTCGGCGTCGAGCTCCGGTTCGCCCGGCTCGCCGTCCTCCACCACCAGCCGCGTGATCGCCCGGTCGTCGATCGCCTCCAGGATCGCCTGAGGCTCCTCCCCCACCACCACCTCCTTGCGACGCGGCCACACGTCCAGCTCCCCGTGGTCCCCCAGCGGTCGGCCGACGTGGAACAGGTAGTAGTCGGGATAGACGAAGAAGTCGCCCCCGCGGGCCCGCTGGAGGTCGTAGAACGCCGTGACCGTCGCGGTGATCAGCGCGCTCGCCCCGAGGGCGCCACACGGGCGGCTCATCACCACCCCGAGCCGGTCCTGCTCGCCGAAGCCCTCGAACAAGTCCTCGAGGCGCGCCGGCCGGCCGTCGACGCCGACCTCGAACGACGAGCTGCGCAACTCCCGTGACGAGTGCATCCCGGTGTGATATATCAGGTTCCTGGCCTCGGCGAAGAGGCCGTCAGCCCCTGGCCGCCAGCGACCTCGAGGTGACCTCCGTGGAAGACCAGTCAGGAGCAGCCGCCGCGAAGCAGCCGGCTTCGACGGACGCGCAGCGCTCCGAAAATGCCCTCCCGCCGTCGGTACGCGCCGTCGTCATCGGCGCCGGCATCGTCGGCAACAGCCTCGTCCACCACCTGGCCCGCCTCGGCTGGAGCGACCTGTTGCTCATCGACAAGGGCCCGCTCCCGAACCCGGGCGGCTCGACCGGCCACGCCTCGAACTTCATCTACCCCGTCGACCACTCGCGCGAGATGACCTCGCTAACGCTCGACAGCGTGCGCCAGTACAGGGAGCTCGACGTCTTCATCGAGAGCGGCGGCCTCGAGGTGGCGCGCACGGAGGAGCGGATGGAGGAGTTCCGGCGCCGCATGGCGTCGGCTAAGTCCTGGGGCGTCGAGCCCGTCTCGCTGGTCACCCCCGCGGAGGTCAAGGAGCTCGTCCCGTTCATCGACGAGAGCGTGATCGTGGGCGGCTTCCACTCGCCCGGCGTGAGCGTGGTCGACTCGCTGCGCGCCGGCACGCTGATGCGAGAGCAGGCACATCAGCAGGGCGCGCTTACCGTCTCCGCCAACACCGAGGTGCTCGGCATCGACGTCGAGCGTGGCCGCGTCCGCCGCGTGCGCACCAGGCGCGGCGACGTGGAGGCCGACATCGTCGTGATCGCGTGCGGCGTCTGGAGCCCGCGCCTGGCGCGCATGGCCGGCGCCTCGATCCCGCTCACGCCGGCCGTGCACCAGATGATCGACATCGGCCCGGTGCCGCGCTTCGCGGACGCCAAGTCCAGCATCGAATACCCGATCGTCCGCGACATGGACACCAACATGTACGAGCGCCAGGACGGCAGCGGCCTGGAGATCGGCTCCTATGCCCACCGCCCGATCCTCCACGACCCCGAGGAGATCCCCTCGATCGAGGAGGCGGCCCTGTCGCCCACCGAGTTCCCGTTCACCGAGGACGACTTCGCGGTCCAGATGGAGCAGGCGCTCGAGCTGATGCCCGAGATCGTCGGCGACGAGAGCGTCGGCATCAAGTACGCGATCAACGGCCTGCTGTCGCTGACGCCGGACGGCCTGCCGC
>JBOGXT010000142.1:0-1558 GCA_050694635.1 Thermoleophilaceae bacterium | reverse complement strand
CCGCCGCGCCGCGCACCTGCTCGGCGGAAGCGGCGATGCCGACCGCCTGCTGCGCCTCGTCGAGATCACGGACGCCCCCGTCCGGCGGGCGCTGCTTCACGGGAAGCGGTCCGCGAATGCCGGGTCCGAGCGGTCCGGGGACGCCGAATCGGAGCGGCTCGCCCTCGCGCAGGGTGTCCTCGCCGACGTCCACGACAGGGACCTCCTCGAGCAGGCCCTCTACCTCGACACCCGCATGTTCCTGCCCGACGGCATCCTGCTCTGCAACGACAAGATGTCGATGGCCGCCGGCCTGGAGCTGCGCGTGCCGTTCCTCGACGTGGAGCTGATGCGCTTCGTAGAGCGGATCCCGGCCCGCAAGCGGATCCGCCCGCGGGCGGGGAAGCGGATCCACCGGATGGCGATGGAGCGCCTGCTCCCGCCGGGCATCGCGAGCCGGCCGAAGCACGGCTTCGCCACGCCGTACGACGACTGGCTGCGCGCGTCGCTCGGCGCGGAGGTCGAGCGGCGATACGCACCGAGCTCGGCGCTGTCCGAGCTTGTCCGCCCCGGGGCCGTGGCCACGCTCGTCGCCGAGCACCGCCGCGGGCGCGCCGACCACAAGAGCATCCTGTACTGCCTGCTCGAGCTGTCGGAATGGCACCGCGCCTTCGTCGAGGCGCGCGAGCCGGCCATGGCGTGAGGATCCTCTACGTCCACTCGCGCAAGGCGAGCTTCGTCGCCATCGACCGCGAGATCCTCGCCGAGCGCTTCGAGGTCGAGGACCTCTACCAGCCCGGTCGCCTGCCGAACCTGCCGAACGCGCTCCGCGGCGTCCTGCGCGCCGACCTCGTGTTCGGCTGGTTCGCCTCCTGGCACACCTTCCTCCCGGTCACGCTCGCCTGGCTGCTGCGCAAGCCGAGCGTGATGGTGATCGGCGGCTTCGACACCGCCAACATGCCCGACATCGGCTACGGCCACCAGCGCGGCGGCCCGCGCAGGCACGCCAGCCGCTGGATCTTTCGCCGCGCCACGCGGCTGATCACGAACTCGACCTACAGCCTGAGCGAGATCGAGCGCAACACGCCGATCCCGCCCGCGCGGGTGACGGTCGTGCACCACGGCGTGCCGGACCCGTTCGGGGACGAGCCGGGCCCCAAGGAGCGCGCCGCGCTCACGGTCGGGGCGATCGACCGCACCACGCTCGTCCAGAAGGGCCAGCTGCCCTTCGTCCAGGCCGCCCGCGAGCTGCCCGATGTGCGCTTCGTGTTCGCCGGCGGGTGGCTCGACGACGCTGTCGAGGAGCTCCGCGCGGCCGCTCCGCCCAACGTGGAGCTGACGGGCTGGCTGTCCGACGAGGACCTGCACGCCGCCTACCGCCGCGCCGCGGTGTACGTGCAGGCGTCGCGGCACGAGGGCTTTGGGCTCGCCGTGGCCGAGGCGATGCTCGCCGGCTGCGTGCCGGTGGTGGTGAACGTGACCGCTATGCCCGAGGTGGTTGGCGACGCCGGCGTGCTGATCGAGTCCCAGGAGCCCCCGGCCGTGGCGGACGGCGTGCGCCGCGCGCTCGCCCTGGGGC
>JBOGXT010000141.1:0-2620 GCA_050694635.1 Thermoleophilaceae bacterium | reverse complement strand
GGGCCCGGCTGGACGAGCACGGCGAGGACGCGGCCGTTCGGCTCGCCCCGCCGCGGGCCGGAGACGTGGTCGTCTGCCCGCACTGCGGCCACAGCTTCGCGCGTTGACGCGGCCGTTGCGACGGCCGGCCTACCAGCCGTCCGGCACCAGCTTCGGCCCCACGATGTGGCCCACCTCGTGCTCGCTCACGTCGTGCGTGAAGTGGGCCACGTACCAGAGGACCACGTCGGTGTCGCGGATCGACTCGCCGTTCACGAGCCTGTTCAGGTGGGCGCGGGCCTCGGCGGGGTCGGTGGTGAAGCCCACCCCGTCGTCGATCTGGCCGGGGCGATGGCGCAGCGCCCAGAGGTCGCCTACGCCGAACTGGTCCGCCTTGCCGTCGTTTCTTCCCGGTATCAGCGTGTAGCTCTCACCGGTCTCTGTGTTGCGGACCTGCCACCTGCGCTTGCGGCTCCTGTCGCGCGTACGGCGGATCTCGTTGCGCAGGCGGCGCCACTTGTTGGGGCCGCCCAGGGGCGGGTCGTTGAACTCGCGCACCTCGTTGTGCTTCCGGCCCGCCACGTCGAAGTCGAAGCGCCAGTACGCGTGGTGGTAGTGCTGCCTGCAGACGCAGCTGTTCTTCACCGCGCCGAAGCCGAAGCGCGGCGAGATCGTGCCGTCGGCGTGCAGACGCCATCGGCTGATGTAGCGGTACCAGCCGGCCTCGAGCTCGCTGACCAGCACCACCTCCTCACCGTCGACGTAGACCGCGACGCCGCGGAAGTTGCCCTGGTCCTTCCCGGACTCCAGGATCGTCTCTGCCTTGCTCGGGCAGAGGCGGAAGCCCGGCGCGACGTCGCTCCCCGCCGCCTCGAACATGCCCTCCTGGTACTGCCAGTCGCGGTACGGCCCGCAGGCGTCGTTCTTGTAGCGCACGTTCAGGATCGGCACGTGCGCGCGGCGCAGGACCGACTTGCCACGGTAGGCGACCCGGCGCAGCTCGACCCCCGAGCCGTTCGTGCCCGAGGAGGCCCCGGGCCGCACGGCGACGAGCGTCCAGAGCGTCTCGCCGCCGCGCGTGACCGTGACCTTGGCGCGCCCGGGCGTGCCCTGGTCGGTGGTCTGCTGCCCGGCGTTGGCGACGCCGCACTGGTGGCGCTCAGCGCGGGAGAAGCCCGGCGCTCCGCCGTCGAAGCGCACGACCTCGCCACTGGCGAGCCTGACGCCGACGATCTCGTGCCCCTCGCCCCGGTCCGAGGGCGGCCGGAGCCCGACCGAGATCGTGCGCGCGACCGTGCCGTCATCCTGCTCGTCGAGCACCAGCGGCGGCATCGGCCGGTACGGCACGAGCTCGTCGTTCCCGAGCGCCTTGCCGAGCTTCGGGTCGCTCGCGAGCGCCTCGACGGCGGCCTCGAACTCGCCGGCGGTGGGCAGCGGCTGCCTCACGGTCTCGCGCACCTCAACGGCGTCGCGGCCGTCGAGGCCGGCGTCGATCACCAGCGTGCGCTCGTTGGTGTAGTCGTAGACGGTCGCCCGCAGTTGGGTCGGCTCGGGCACGTCGTCGTCGTCGGGACCGGGCTCGGGCTCGACGGGCTTCACCGACAGCACCCTGTGCTCGGCCCCGTCGAGCTCGCTCCTCACCTCCGGCAGCTCGAGCGCGGCGCCGGCCGCGGCCTCCATCTCATCCGGGTCGGGGCCCCACGGCTCGACCTTGACCTCGAGCTCGGCCATCGGTCCCCCCCACTCAGTCGATCACGAACGCGACGGTCACGCGCTCGCCGGGGAGCCCCTGGCCGCGCTGGCAGATGGTCGTGGTGGCGAACGTCTCGCAGTTCACAGCAGGGTCGCGGCAAGGATCAGGGCGGACACTGCGCTGATGCGCTTCACGGGCGGGCTCCTCGTGCTAGGGGGGGCGGGCGGCGCGAGCCTACCCCGCGGCGCGGCGCTTGCACAGCCGCACGACCGTTCCGGTCGTCCCGTGGCGGACGTCCACGGCGTCGACGACCGCAGCCATGAACGCCAGCCCGCGCCCCCGCTCGGGAAATGGATCGATCGTCGCCGGCCCGGGGGCGAAGGTGCCGTGGTCCTCGACCTCGCACACGAGCGTCCCGTTTTCCGCGACCACCTGCATGCGGATCGTGCCGTCCTGCGAGGGCCGGCCGTGTTCGATCGCGTTGCTCAGCGCACGGCCGCAACCGTCTCCATCCCGACGATCTCGAGCACCCTGACCACGTTCGGCTCCGCGCACACGACCTCCAGCGCTCCGCCCGAGGGCCGGAGCCGCTCGCGCGCCGCCAGCAGGACCCCGATCGCGGTCGAGTCGATGAAGGTGACCTCACCCATGTCCACGACCACCGTCGTCGCCCCTCGTTCGATGGCCTCGCTCAAGGCCGTCCTCAGCTCGGGCGCGGCGTTGACGTCGAGCTCTCCGCCGACCACGACCAGGTGCCTCCCGGCCGTGATCGCGCGGTGTCCGAGCAGATAGTTCATCGTTTCCCTCCGGCCTCCACCGTCTCCCGCTCGCCGGGTGGGCCAAGCGGCCATCCGCGTTCCTGCATGATCTCGACAAAGCAGTCGACGAGCGCTGGGTCGAACTGAGTGTCGGCCCCGGCGCGCAGCTCGTGGACCGCGGCGGCTGGCG
>JBOGXT010000140.1:0-5291 GCA_050694635.1 Thermoleophilaceae bacterium | reverse complement strand
GCCACACGTGTTCGACCGCTTCTACCGCTCGGCCGGGGCCCGCGCCGTGCCCGGGTCGGGGCTGGGACTGGCCATCGTGCGCCAGGTCGCGGAGGGGCACGGCGGTGAGGTCTCGGCCGAGGCCGCGCCCGGGGGCGGGACGCGCTTCAGGCTGGCGTTACCGGCGCTGCGGCCAGGCTCTTCCTAGAGCCGCTGGATGGGCCGTGTAGGAATCGAACCTACAACCTTGAGATTAAGAGTCTCCTGCTCTGCCAATTGAGCTAACGGCCCGGCGAGCGAACGAGTCTAGTCAGCCGTCGTCACAGCGGCGAGCGCGTCGTCGCGCGAGGAGTGGATCGGGAAGACGCGGTCGAGCCCGGTGATCTCGAAGATCTTCGTGATGTTCTCGTCCGTGCAGACCAGAGCGAGCGAGCCGCCCGCCGGTCGCAGGCGCTTGACGCCCCCCACCAGCACCCCGAGCGTCGTCGAGTCGATGAAGGTGGCCTTCGAGAGGTCGACCACGATCTGCTTCTTGCCTGACTCGATCAGCTCGACCATGCGCTCCTTGAACTCGGGCGCGGTGTACAGATCGACCTCTCCCCCGAGCTCGATCACGTGGGTGGCGTCGTCGATCGCCTCGTCTTCGATGTGGAAGTTCACGCTTCTCCCTGGAGTCGTCCGTTGATCCACAGGCCAGGCTGCGAGCCGAAAGGGTACGGGAGCCGCGCGATCACTGCTCCGGAGTCGGCGGAGCCTCTCCCTGAGGCGCGGGCGTCTCGCCCTGCGGCGCCTGATCTGTGGGCGGCGGGGCCCTCAGCGCGTCGGCCTGCTGCTTGACCTGCTTGCGGAGCCGCTCCGGCGCCAGGCCGACCGCCTTCTGCGCGGCCAGATCGGCCGTGCGATCGTCTCCGGCGGCCGCCGAACGCTGCACGAGCGCGAGGTAGGACTGGAAGTCGTTGGCGTCCTCGGCGACGATGCGCATCGCGGCGGCGGCCTCCCCGGGCTGGCCCAGGGCGCCCTGGTCGTAGAGCGTGAGCGCCAGCCGCGCCAGCGAGGCGTCGGGCTTGCCGTCCTCGACCTCGAGGTAGCGCTGCCAGTACTGCGCGGCCTGGCGGAGCTCGTCCTTGGCGTCATCGGGGTATTGCACCGTGCCGGACGGCAACTGGGCACCGGCCAGAGCGCGGTAGTCGCGCACCAGCGCCTTCAGCGTCGCCTCGCTCTCCGGGTTGGCCGCCAGGCGCTCCTCCAGGCGATCGATGCGGTCCTCGAGCTGCTCGTTGGCACTCCCGCCGCCGCCCCGATCGCTGAACGCGTCGAACAGCCCGCCGGACACGTCGCCGCCGATTCCAAAGAACACGAGACCCCCGCCCATCAGCAGGGCCAGCGTGAGATAGGTGGCCTGCACCGCACGGCGGCGCCGCCCTCGCAGGTCGAACAACATGGGGGGCGAAGGCTAGCTGGCCGTTCCCTCCGGGGCGGGCTCTTCGCCGACCTCGCCGATCGGGCGCCCCCAGGCCGCCGCCATCAGGATGCTCAGCTCGTAGAGGAGGTAGAGCGGGATCGCCTCCAGGATGAGCGTAAGGGGGTCGAGCGTAGGCAGCAGCGACGCGAGCACGACGATCGCGACGATCGCGAAGCGGCGCGAGCGGCGCAGCTTCTCAGCGCTCGTGATCCCGAGCTTGCAGGCCGTCAGTATCCCCACCGGGATCTGGAAGCCGATCCCCATCGCAAGCATCAGCAGGGTGACGAACGAGTAGTAGTCGCGTGCCCGGACCTGCGTGTTGAACTCGTCGGCGTTGAAGTTGAGCAGGAAGTCGAGCGCCGGCGTGAGCACGACGAAGTAGCAGAACACGACCCCGCCCACGAAGAGCACCGGCACGAGGAGCAGCAGCGGCGTGGCTACCTTGCGCTCCGTCGGGCTGAACGCCGGCAGGATGAAGGCGTAGAGCTGGTAGAGGATCACCGGCAAGGCGATCAGGAGGGCGGCGTACGCGGAGTTCGTCAGGGTCGTGTAGAAGGCCTCCGCCGGCCCCAGCGTGATCGGCTCCGGGACGTCGTCCGGCAGCGGGCCGTTCACGATCTCGAGGACCAGGTCGTTCTGCCAGGCGGTGAGCGCCCAGGCGGCGACGAATGCGACCGCGCTTACGATCAGCCGGCTGCGCAGCTCGTCGAGGTGATCGACGACCGACAGCCGGTCCTCGTGCGATATCGGTCGGATGCGCCGCACGCCCTACGCGGCCTCGCCGCGTCCTAGGACTTCTGCTCTGAGGCCGTGGTCGTGGTCGCCGGCTCGGGCTGGTCGGCGGTGCTCTCGGGCTGGTCGGCGGTGCTCTCGGGCAGCTCGTCGTCCTTGTCCTTGCCGGTGACCGAATCCTTGAACTCGCGCATCCCGCGGCCGAGCGAGCGGCCCAGGTCGGGCAGGCGCTTGGGTCCGAAGATGATCAGGACGATCACCAGGATGATCACGATCTCGAGCGGGCCGGGGGTCCACATGGCCAGACCCATGGTAGCGGCGCGGTGCCCCGTCGGTTGTTGCTGATTGGATTCTTGGCGTGACGACCTCCGTTCTCTCAGACGGCACGATCCGGCGTTTGGTCGACGAGGGCCGGATCAAGATCCACCCATGGGATCCCGGCATGGTTCAGCCGGCCAGCGTCGACCTGCGCCTCGGCACTTCCTTTCGCGTGTTCCACAACCATCGGATCAAGGCCGTCGACCTGGGCGACCCGCCCTCCGGCCTGACCGAGCTGCTCGAGGTCGAGCAGGACGGCGACTTCGTGATCCACCCGACCGAGTTCGTGCTCGGCCGAACCGCGGAGTCGGTCGAGCTGCCCGACGACGTCGTCGCGCGGATCGAAGGGAAGAGCTCCCTGGGCCGGCTGGGGCTGATCGTCCATGCGACGGCCGGCTTCGTCGATCCCGGCTTTCAGGGCTCGCTCACGCTCGAGATCACGAACTTCAACTCGGTCCCGATCGTGCTGCGCCCGGGGCTTCCGATCGCCCAGCTCTCCTTCATGGCGCTCGACCGCCCGGCGGAGCGTCCGTACGGCCATCCGGAGCTCGGCAGCCATTACCACGGGCAGACCGAGGCGACGGAGTCTCGCTACGAGGGTGGTCCGGCAGAGCGCCCTCTGCGTAAGTAACGGCACGCCCGCCGGTCGGACATCTCGAGAAGACCGACATTTCTTCTTCAAGTTCGGTCGGAGCGTGCCGATACCGGGAGCAGAGGATGCGAGAGATGGAAAGCCACGGCGAACAAACCCACTTCGTGAAGCGCGTGGTACTCCCCAGCGGGAAGACCATCGAGGTCGTCTACTTCAGGGAGCCCGACCTGCCGCAGCCGGTGGCCGAGCACTCGGTCGACGAGCAGCCCGCCGCCCCCGAGCATCCGCCCGCCGAGCCGGACCAGAAGCTGCAGGTCTGCGTCGACTGCGCCTCAGAGCTCGTCTACCCGATCGAGTGGGAGGAGTCCGGTCCGGAGAACTGGAGCGTCCTGCTCCACTGCCCGAACTGCGACATCTACCGCGAGGGCATCTTCACCCAGGAGACGGTCGAGAGCTTCGACGAGGAGCTCGACCGCGGCGCGGACGCCCTGGCGCGCGACTACAAGCGCCTGATGCGCGCCAACATGGTCGAGGAGATCGAGCGCTTCGTGGGCGCCCTGAGCTCCGACGCGATCCTTCCGGAAGACTTCTAGGCGTACCGTTCCACCACGCCGTCCGCGACCAGCTCCAGCGCGCGGCGGCGCGGGTTGGGCAGGTCGAGCGCGGTCAGCGAGGCCTTTGCCTCCGCCACGTGCATGAGCGCCTGCTCGCGCGCCTGCGCCAGCGCCCCGGTGGCCGCGATCCGGTCGCAGATCACGACGGCCTGCTCAGCCCCGAGCTCGGGGTCCAGCGTGCGCAGCTCCCGATCGCGTCGCCGTGCCAGGATCAACGGCAGGGTGACGGTGCCGTCGAGCAGGTCGGCGCCGCGGGGCTTTCCGGTTCGCTCCGCGGGCCCGGCCACGTCGAGCACGTCGTCCAGCATCTGGAAGGCGAGCCCGATGCGCTCGCCGAAGCATCCCAGCGGCTCCGCCAGCTCCGGGCGGCCGCCGAAGAGGGCGCCCAGCCTGCAGGACGCCTCGAACAGGCTGGCTGTCTTCAGGCGGCAGCGCTCGAGGTAGCGCTCCGGCGTCACGGCCTCGCTCCAGGCGTCGGCCCGCTGCATCAGCTCCCCGCGCGCCAGCGCGCTCGAAGCGGTCGAGAGCACGCGCACCGCGTCCTCGCCCCCGGTCGCGGTCAGCTCCGCGAACGCGCGCGAGAAGAGCAGGTCGCCGGTCGCGGTGGCCGCCAGGCGGCCGCCGTCGGCGAACACCGTCGGCTTCCCGCGCCGCAGCGGCGCCCGGTCGAGCACGTCGTCGTGCACGAGCGTGGCCATGTGGAGGAGCTCGACCGCCGCCGCGGCGGCCACCAGCCGCTCGTCGGCGTCGCCGTTCGCGCAGAGGAACACGAGGATCGGCCGCAGCCGCTTGCCGCCGGCGGACAGCGTGCCGGTCGCGTGCCCGGCCAGCTCCGGGCCGGCGGCGTCGGCCACCTCGGCGAGCCGCAGCTCGGTGCGCTCGAGCAGCCCGGCCAGCTCCGGTCCCCCGGCGACGAGCACCGCGCCGAGCTGCGCCTGGGCGGTGTTCAACGCCGCCGCGTCCCAGAGTGGATGGCGATGATCCCCCCGGCGGTCAGCAGCCAGCGCACGTCCTCGAGCCCGGCCCCGGCAAGCTCCGCCGCCAGCTCGCGCGGTCCTGGAAAGCGGCGGACGCTGGAGGGCAGGTAGGTGTAGGCGTCCGGGTCCCCCGCCAGCCGGCCCAGCGCCGGCACCAGCCTGTCGAACCAGAGCCGGAAGAACCACGACAGCGGCGGCTTCTGCGGCGCCGTGATCTCGAGCACCACCACCCGGCCGCCGGGCTTGGCCACGCGCGCCATCTCGGCGAGCCCGCGGCCCAGGTCGGAGAAGTTGCGGGCGCCGAAGCCCACCGTCACCGCGTCGAACTCGCCGTCGCCGTAGGGCAGCTCGAGCGCGTTGCCCGGGACCCACGCCACCGCGGGCGCCTTGCCCCGGGCGAGCTCGAGCATCGGCTCCGAGAAGTCGAGCCCAGTCACCTCGGCTCCGCGCGCCGCGAGCTCGATCGCGAGGTCGCCGGTGCCGGTGGCGACGTCGAGCGCTCGCGAGCCCGGCCCGACGCGCGCCAGGTCGACCGCGCGCTCGCGCCAGCGATGGTGCAGCCCCGCCGTCATGACGGAGTTCATGAGGTCGTAGGGGCCCGCGATGCGATCGAACAT
>JBOGXT010000139.1:0-1595 GCA_050694635.1 Thermoleophilaceae bacterium | reverse complement strand
TCGCCGCGCTGCGGCGCCCGCTCGGCATCGTGGCGCGCTTCCGGCGCGGCGAGCGCCGCGTGGTGCTTCGCTCCGGCGACGTCCGCTTCGACGGGCGCGTGAAGCTCAGGCTGCGGGTGTCTCGGGCACGGCCCTGACCGCCGCCTCCGCCTCGGCCTCGTCCTCGCTGCCGAAGACCGACTCGACCGAGGTGTGCCGCTGGCCGTCCGAGCTCACGAGCAGCTTGAAGTCGTGCGGGTGCGTGGCCGCCGTGAGGGCGTCGTCCATCGCCACCCGGCCCGCCTGCACGTGGGCGAGCAGCGCCTGGTCGAAGGTCTGCATGCCGTAGTAGGTGCCCTCGTAGATCACCTCGGGCAGCCGGCCGGTCTCGTCGGAGTTCAGGATCATGTCCCGGACCCGGCCGGTCATCCGCAGGATCTCGCAGGTCGCGACCCGGCCGTGCTTGTCGGGCGTCGGGACCAGCCGTTGCGACACCACCGCCTTCAGCGTGCCCGCCAGCATCGCGCGCGCCTGGCGCTGCTCGGCCTGCGGGAAGAAGTCGATGATGCGGTTGACCGACTCCGCGGCGTCGACCGTGTGGATCGTCGAGAGCACGAGGTGGCCGGTCTCGGCGGCGGAGAGCGCCGTGCGGACCGTCTCCTCGTCGCGCATTTCGCCGATCAGGATCACGTCCGGGTCCTGGCGCAGCACGCGCCGCAGTGCCCGCGCGAAGGAGGCCGTGTCCTCGCCCACCTCACGCTGGTTGATGATCGACAGCTTGTCGCGGTGGAGGAACTCGACGGGGTCCTCGATCGTGACGATGTGCTTGGAGTAGTTGGTGTTGATGTGGTTGATCATCGCCGCGAGCGTCGTCGACTTGCCCGATCCGGTCGTGCCCGTGAGGAGGATCAGCCCGCGCTCCTCGTCGGCGATCCGGTCGATCACCGGCGGCAGCATGAGCTCCTCGGCGGTCTTGATCTGGAAGGGGATGGCGCGGCAGACGATCGACACCGAGCCGCGCTGGACGAACGCATTCACGCGGAAGCGGGCGACGCCCGGGAGGGAGTAGGAGAAGTCGACCTCCCGCTCGCCGCGGAAGGACTCCAGCTTCGTCTCGTCCGTGAGCATGTGGAAGAGCGTGCGCTCGGTGTCGTCGGGGCGCAGGGGCTCGGAGTCTGCGATCGGCTCCAGCTTTCCGTGGCGGCGGATGATCGGGCTCGAGGGGACCTTGAGATGGAGGTCGGAGCCCTCCGTCTCGATCACCCTCATGAGGGCAGCGTCGATGTCGAACATGGTGTTCGCATCGGCACGGCCGCGCCCGGCTTGAACGGCGGCTAGGTCGTCTGGACGGCGATTCCGAACCCTGCGCAGCCGGCCGAGCCGGCTGCTTCGGGCCCCGCCTACGCCACGTCGCGCAGCTTCTGCGCTTCCGCCAGGGACTGCAGCTTCTTCAGCGACTGGTTCTCGATCTGCCGGATCCGCTCGCGGGTCACGTTGAAGGTGCGACCGACCTCGTCGAGCGTCCGCGGGTGCTCGCCGCCGAGGCCGTAGCGCAGCTCCAGCACGCGCCGCTCCCGGTAGGAGAGGTTCTCGAGCGCCTCGCGCAGCGCCTCCTT
>JBOGXT010000138.1:0-3658 GCA_050694635.1 Thermoleophilaceae bacterium | reverse complement strand
GCCTGGGGCGACGCGGGGTCGCCACGCGGGTCGTGCGCAGCGACGAGCACGCGCTCGCGAAGTCGTCCCGCTACGCGGGCGGCCGGCTCGCATGGCCGGCCGGGGACGACTCGCTCCGCGTGGAGTACCTCCTGGAGCTCGCCGGACGCGAAGGGCTCGAGGGGTGGGTCCTGATCCCCACGCACGACGAGGAGGCGGCGCTGATCGCACGCCACAGCGACGTGCTCGCTCGGCGCTACCGGCTCACGACTCCCGCCTGGGAGACGCTTCGCCCCGCGTACGACAAGCGCTGCACCCACGCCCTCGTGGCGCGGCTCGGGCTCGACCAGCCGTGGACGATCTTCCCGGCCGGAGCCGCGGAGCTGGCCAACGCGGAGGGCCACTTTCCAGTCGTGGTCAAGCCGGCCGTCAAGGAGGGGGTCAACCGGCTGACCGTCGACAAGGCCTGGCGGGCCGACGACCCGGACGCGCTCCGGCGACGCTACCTGGAGGCCTGCGAGCTCGTCGACCCCGAGCTGCTGATGGTCCAGGAGTTCGTTCCCGGCAACGGGCACTCGCAGCTGTCCTACGCCGCGCTCTGCTCGGGTGGCGCGGTGATCGCGTCCCTCGCCGCACGCCGCATCCGCCAGTACCCGATGGACTTCGGTCGCGCGAGCACCTACGTCGAGACGATCGACGACACGGAGCTCGAGGGCGATGCCGGGCGGCTCCTGGCCGCCATGCGCTTCACGGGGATGGTGGAGGTCGAGTTCAAGCGGGACGCGCGGACCGGTGCGAACCTCCTGCTTGACGTCAACCCGCGCGCGTGGGGCTGGCAGTCGCTGTGCGCACGCGCCGGCGTGGACTTTCCCTATCTCCTCTGGCGTCTCGCCAAGGGAGATCCGGTCCCTACCGTCCGCGGCGCGGCGGGCGTGCGGTGGGTGCGAATGGCGACCGACGTCGCCGCCGTAGCCGGAGAGGTCACGGCCGGGCGCCTGTCCCCGGCCGCCTACCTGCGCTCCCTGAGGCGGCCGCTCGAGTTCGCCGTCTTCGCGCGCGACGATCCACTTCCCGCACTCGTCGGCCCCCTCCTGACCGCCCGGCTCGTCGCCGGGAGGCTCGCGGGCGGCCGGCCGGTGTAGGGGGAGCGCGGGTGACGGGCGCCGTCCTCTCCCCGGCCCGTGGGCGGCTGGCCGAGGTGGTCACGGTCTACCCCCTGGGCGACCCGCGCTGGGGAGAGCTCGTGGGCCGCGCGTCCGGGGGCTCGATCTTCCACCACCCCTCTTGGCTGGGGCTCCTTCACACGAGCTACCGGTACGAGCTGGGCGCCTGCTGCGTGGCCGGGGACGACGGTGCGCTGGTGGCGGGGCTCCCGCTTGCGCTCGTCACGAGCCGGCTCACCGGCAGGCGCCTGGTGGCCCTGCCGTTCTCGGACCTGTGCCCGCCGCTCGTTGCCCCGGACGCGGTCCCGGGGGCGCCCGCCGCGCTCGCGGCGGCGCTCGGCGACCTGGCCCGCTCGTGGCAGACGAGCCTCGAGGTGCGCGGGACCGGCGAGGTGCTGGAGCGGGCGCCGCTCGGCGCCCGCTTCCACCATCACGTGCTGGCGCTGGAAGACGACGTGGAAGCCGTCCAGCGGCGCTTCCCCAGGTCGCAGGTGCTGCGGGGGGTCCGCCGCGCGCTGCGCGAGGGGCTGCGGGCGGAGGTGAGGCGGGATCGGGCGGCGCTCGCGGACTTCTACCGGCTCCACGTCGCGACGCGCGGCCGGCTCGGGGTGCCGACCCAGCCGCGCCGGTTCGTCCTCGGCCTCGAGCGGTTGTTCGGGGAGGGACTCGGCTTCGTGCTGCTCGTCCGGCGCGAAGGCCGTCCGATCGCGGCGGCCGTGTTCCTCGCCCACCGCGACGTTCTCACCTACAAGTACGGGGCCTCGGACGCACGCTTCCTCGGAATCCGTCCCAACAACCTGCTGTTTATGGAGGCGATTCGGTGGGGCTGCGAGCACGGCTTCCGCTCGCTCGACTTCGGGCGCACGCACTGGGGCCAGGAGGGCCTCCGGCGGTTCAAGCTGGCTTGGGGGGCCGAGGAACGCGAGCTCCGCTACCGGCTGTTGGGCGGTCCCGGTCCCGCTGGGCTGAGCCAGCGCGGGGAGCGCCTGCTCGGCGCCGTCATCCGGCGCGGCCCGCCCGTGGTGGGTCGTGCGATCGGCGAGGTGCTGTACCGCCATGCCGGTTGAGGCGCTTCGCGGCATCCCCTGGACGCTGCTGACCTACGGCGCCACCCGCGTCCTGACGGTCCTGACGACGCTGGTGCTGGCCCGGCTGCTGGCACCGGCGGACTTCGGCCTGTTCGCGATGGCGACCCTGGGGATGGAGCTGCTGAGCGTCTTCTCCGGACTCTGGCTCGGCGCCGCCCTGATCCTGCGGCCGGACATGGGCCGGCGCGCGGAGGGCACCGTCCTGACACTCCTCATCGGGGCCGGTGCGCTGTTGGCCTTCGCCCTGGCCCTGGTCTCGCCAGCGGCCGCGGCGTTCTTCGGGGAGCCGCGGCTCGCGGGCATCGTCGCGCTGCTCGCCGCCGTGCTGCTCGTCAGCGGCGTCAACTGGTTCTACGACACCCTGCTCCAGCGCGAGCTGGCCTTTCGCCGCCGGTTCGCGTGCCAGGTCGTGCGCACGCTGACCTTCTCGGCCGTGGCACTCGGACTCGGCGCCGCGGGCGCCGGCGTATGGAGCCTGGTCGTGGCCTACCTCGCCGGCCATCTCGGGAACGGAGCGGCGCTGCTGATCCTCACGCCGTACAGGGTTCGCCCCGCCTTCGACCGCGTCGAGGCTCGTCGCGTGATACGGAGCGGGCGCGGCTTCCTCGCCCAGGACTTCGCCACGTTCGCCGGCGCGAACGCCGACTACCTCGCCGTCGGGCGCGTGCTCGGCCCCGCGCAGCTCGGCTTCTACTCGATGGCATTCCGCCAGGCGGAGCTGCCGAACTACGCGATCGCCGAGCCGGTGGGGAAGGTCACCTTCCCCGCCTTCGCCCAGATGCGCCACCGTGGCGAGGACGTCCGGCCGGCGTTCCTGAACGCGCTGCGGCTGATGGCGCTGGCGACCGTCCCGGTCGGCGTCGTGCTGAGCGCCGCGGCGGTCCCGTTCGCCGTCGCCCTCTTCGGGCCGGAGTGGAGGCCGATGGCCGCTCCCCTCGCGATCCTCGGCCTGTGGGCGGTGATGCGCCCGCTTCAGGTGACCATCGGCAACCTGCTCAACTCGATGGCGCGAGCCGACGTGTACGGCCGCGCGTCGATGATCTCGCTGATCCCGCTCGTGGCGGGCACCTTCGTGGCGGCCGAGCTGGGTGGCATCACGGCGGTCGCATGGGTCCTCCTCGGCCACATGAGCATCATCTTCCTGGTCCTCGCGGTTGCCGCCGAACGCCATGCCGGCGTCTCGCTGGCCGATCAGGCGCACGCGCTGTGGCCGCTGGCGGCGGCGGGGGCGATCAGCTGGGCGGTCACGCGCGGCGTCGCCTCGGCGGTCGATCAGGCTCCGGCCGGCCTTGCGCTTGGGCTGGCCGTGGCGAGTTGCCTGGGGTCGTATCTCGCGGCGGTCGCCGTGCTCGCCCCGGGACTGGTGGCGGGCGCGTGGACGGACGCCCGCCGGGCGCTCGGGCTCCCGGCGGAGCGCGAGCGGGGCCG
>JBOGXT010000137.1:0-5346 GCA_050694635.1 Thermoleophilaceae bacterium | reverse complement strand
CCGGTGGAGGTCACGCGCGCGACGGTGATCGACGCGGCGCCGCTCGGCGAGCTGGAGGCGGCCGACGCGTGGCTGGCGCGGGCGTGCGGGGACCAGCGCGAGCGTGTGCTGGGGGACGCGCTGGCGCTGCTCAACCGCACCGTGGCCGGGCATCGCGTGGCGGCCGCGGATCCGTGGCAGGCCGACGCCGACCAGGCGCGCGCCTCGGTGTGCCGAGTCGGCTACGGGACGGGCGAGCAGGTGGCCGACGGGGACTGGGAGGCCGCCCGCGAGCTGCCGCCGCAGTCCTCGCGAGCGTCCCGCTCGCTCGCGCTTGCGCCGCAGGAGCGGCTCGCCGCGCTCTTGAGTAGCCGCGACGCCGCGCTCGCCTGCGAGGAGCTCGTCCTGCGCGCCCGCGCGGATCTGGAGCACGGGCGGCCGCGGGAGGCCGCTTTGCAAGCCTCGATCGCGCTCGAGGCTGCGCTGGCGGAGCTGGAGGCGTGGCGGGAGGCGGCTGACATGGCGGCGCGGCTCGATGAGCTGGCGGGGCACCGGGGGGCGGTGGCGGCTGCGGCTGAGGCGGCGTTGGTGACGGGCCTCGATCCGGAGGGTCTCTCTGCTATCGAGGCGGCGGTCGGACGGCTGGAGGCGGCGCTGCGGGCGCGCGCCGTCGCCGCGCGGCGGGACGAACCCCGGCATTGAAGGAGGGGGATCGGACCGTGTTTTCGGGCTACTGTCCTGGATTAGGGGGACACTGTCCCCTTTAGGCAGGACGGTGGCAACGATCCTGGCCGAGCCCGCTCCCTCAAAGCCGAAGTTCGTCGATCACGGCGACCATCTCAGCCTCGACGTCGCCGCCGAGGCGCACCGCGGCGACGGAGTCGAACGGCGTCGAACCCTGCGTGACGACAGCGAGTGCGCCTCCCGAAGAGAGCGTCAGCTCCGGCAGTCCCGCCGCCGGGAACACCTCGAGCGACGAGCCGATGCAGAGCATCAGATCGGCGCCCGCGGCGAGCGCCGAGGCGCGCTCCATCGCCGCCTCGTCGAGCAGTTCGCCGAACAGGACGACGTCCGGCTTCAAGACCTCCCCGCAGTCGCAGCGCGGCAGCGGAAGCCGCGCCCGGGTCTCCGCCAGCGGATACCGCGCCCGGCACGCGAGGCACGATGCCGTGGCGACCGAGCCGTGGATCTCGACCAGCTCGCGCGTGCCGGCCGCGCGGTGCAGGCCGTCGATGTTCTGCGTGATGACGGCGTCCAGCCGGCTCGCCGCCTCGAGCGCGGCCAGGGCACGGTGGGCGCCGTTGGGCTCCTTGCCGTCGAGCACCGAGAAGCGCTGCCCGTAGAAGGACCAGAAGCGCTCGGGGTCGCGGCGCCAGACCGAGATGTGGGCGACCTCCATCGGGTCGACGTTCGCCCACAGCCCGGTGCCGGGCGACCGGAAGTCCGGGATCCCCGAGGGCACGGAGATCCCGGCTCCGGTGAGCGCGACGACCGAGCGCGCGCCCCGGATGAGGTCGGCGAGCCGGGCGGCCTCGCGGCCGGGCGGGGTCGGCGGCCGGTCCCCGGCGCTCACGCGCCCTTGAAGCGCGGCGTCCGCTTCTGCAGGAACGCCCCGATCCCCTCGCGCGCGTCCTCGGACGCGAACACGGCCGCGAACGCGTCCTTCTCGGCCGCGATGCCCTCGTCGAGGTCCCCGCGGTGCGACGCCCGCTTGATGTTCTCGAGCGCCAGCGGCGCCTGGCCCGCGAACTTGCGCGCCCACGCCAGCGCGGCGTCGAACAGCTCGTGGTCGGCGACGAGGCGGTTCACGAGGCCGTACTCGTACGCCTCCTCGGCCGAGATCGGCTCGCCGACGGTGTTCATCTCCAGCGCCTTGGCCGGGCCGACGAGCCGCGGCAGCCGCTGGGTGCCGCCGAAGCCCGGGATGATCCCGAGGTCGATCTCCGGCTGGCCGAACGAGGCCGAGTACGCGGCCAGCCGCACGTCGCACCCCATCGCGATCTCGCAGCCGCCGCCGAGCGCCATCCCGTTGACGGCGGCGATGGTCATGATCCGCGAGCGCTCCCAGGAGCGCAGCAGCGCGTGCGCGCGGTCAAGCAGCTCGCGGCCGCTCGCGGCGTCCATCTGCGTGAACGCCTTGATGTCGGCCCCCGCGCAGAACAGCGCCGGGTTCGGAGAGGCGACGATCATGGCCTTTGCGGACGAGCCCTCGATCGCCGACCAGGCGCGCTCGAGCCCCTCGACGACCGCAGGCGAGAGCGAGTTCGCCGGCGGGTTGTCCAGCCACACGATCGCGGCCTCGCCGCGGAGGTCCAGCTTCACCGCAGACTGCTCGTAGCCCGGCTCCGGCTGCGGGTACGGGTAGAAGCCCTGGCCGCTCTTGGCCCCCAGCCGCCCCTGGGCCACCAGCCGCCGCAGCACGACGGGCGCCTCGAGACCGTGCTCCTCCAGCGCCGCCAGCACGTCGTCCAGCCCGCGCAGGTCGGCGCGGGCGAACGGCCCCGGGACCATCCCGGTGCCCATCATCAGCCCGAGGTCGATGTCGCGCACGCCCGCGATGCCCTCCTCGAGCACCAGGCACGCCTCCACCAGCGCCTTGAGCTGGAACCGGTCGGCGATCCGCTCGTCGATCTGCTGCGCCGTCTCAGGAGTGCTCATAGAACCCCTTCCCGGTCTTGGCCCCCAGGTCGCCGCGCCGGAGCATCTCCTCCATGCCGCGATGGACGTAGAAGCGGTCGCCGTAGGCCTCGCGCATGTCGCGCGCGACCTTGACCACCGTGTCCAGGCCCGACATGTCGGCCACCCGGAACGGGCCCATCGGCATCTGCGCCCGCTCGGCGATGAAGTCGTCGAGCGCCGCGACGTCGATCCCCGTCTCGTCCTGGTAGCGCCAGATCTCGCTGGCCGTGGAGAGCAGGATGCGGTTGACCACGAAGCCCGGGCACTCGTGGCAGCGCACCGGCATCTTCTTGATCGCCTGGGCGAAGTTGGCCGCCGCCTGGGCGGTCTCCGGCGAGGTGTCCTCGCCCTCGATCACCTCGATGAGCCGCATGCGGGAGGCGGGCCAGAAGAAGTGGAAGCCGACGACCTGGTCGGGGCGGGTGGTGGCGTCGCCGATCTCGGTGATCGAGAGGCCCGAGGTGTTGGAGGCGAGGATGGCGTGGCCGGGCGTGGCCGCGTCGAGCTCCGCGAACACGGCGTGCTTGATCTCCATCCGCTCGGGCACGGCCTCGATCGCGAAGTCGACGTCCCCGAACTCGTCGTAGGACGTCGTGCCGGTGATCAGGCCGAGCGTCCGCTCGGCCTGCGCCGCCGCGTCCTCCTCCGACAGCCTGCCCTTCTCGACGAGCTTCGCGACCTGGCCCTCGGTGACCTCGCGCGCCTTCTGCAATCCCGCGTCGACGAACTTTGCGTCGACGTCCTTGAGCACGACCGGGATGTCCGCCGCGGCGATGACCTGGGCGATCTCGCCGCCCATCACCCCCGCGCCGACCACCGCCGCCTTGAGCACGAACATGGCAATGCACCCTAGCTCAGCTCGGCCCGCCGCTCATGGCTGAAGCGAGTGAGGGTGCGGCGCATCGAGTCGCGCATCGCGCGGCGCACGAAGTACCGCACGAGCAGCGGCGTGAACAGCCGCTCCTGCTTGAGGCTGTAGTCGAGGGTGAGTGTCACGCGCACCTCGTCGCCGACCGGCTCGAACACGACGGACTGGATGCCGTTCAGCTTCTCGTCCTCGACCTCGAGCGTCTGGCCGGCGCGCGGCTCGTAGGCCGTCACGCGCTCGGCGACGACCCCGCGGCCCTTCGGCGGGGACGCCCACAGCAGGCGCGCCCCGACCTCCGGCCAGTCGCCCTCGAGCTTGACCACATGGCCGAAGCCGTCGACCCACGCCGGCCACCGGTGCGGGTCGTACCACAGCGCCTCCGCGTCCGCCGCGCGGCCGGGGACGACGACCGCGGCGGAGACCAGGCTCACGCTGCGGCGGCCGCCGGCTCCTCGATCCGCCGCGGCAGCAGCGTCTCGCGCGCGATCACGAGCCGCTGGATCTGCGACGTGCCCTCGTAGAGCTGCATGATCTTCGCGTCGCGCATCAGCTTCTCGACCGGGTAGTCCTTGATGAAGCCGTAGCCGCCGTAGACCTGCACGGCGTCCGTGGAGACCTCCATCGCGGTGTCGGCGGCGAAGCGCTTGGCGTGCGAGGACTCGATCGTGTTCCGCTTGCCCTGGTCGAGCAGCACGGCGGAGTTCCAGGTGGCGAGGCGCGAGAGGTGCACCTTCGTCGCCATGTCGGCGATCATGAACTGGATCGCCTGGTGCATCGCGATCGGCACGCCGAACTGGACGCGCTGCTTCGAGTACTCGGTGGCGAACTCGAACGCGGCGCGCGCGATGCCGGTGGCCATCGCCGCCACGCCGGGGCGCGTGCGGTCGAGCGTCATCATCGCGATCTTGAAGCCCTTGTTCTCCTCGCCGATCAGGTGGTCGGCGGGGATCTCGGTCTCGTTGAAGCTGATGGTCGCGGTGTTGGACGCCCGCTGGCCCATCTTGTCCTCCTTCTTGTCCACCGTGACCGTGTCGTCACGGGGGACGAGGAAGCAGGAGATCCCGCGGTGGCCGGCCTCCTTGTCGGTCTTGGCGTAGACCGTGTACCAGTCGGCGTAGCCGCCGTTGGTGATGAAGCACTTGGAGCCGTTGATGACGTACTTGTCGCCGCGACGGACGGCGGTGGTGCGCATGCCGGAGACGTCGGAGCCGGCGTCGGGCTCGGTGAGGCAGAAGGACGCGAGCGTGTACTGCTCGTTGAGCATGCCGAGGTACTGCTTCTTGAGCTCCTCGGACCCGGCGACGCCCAGCGGGGCGGTGGCAAGGCCGTTGGCGCCGATCGAGGTCGCGATACCGGAGCAGCCCCACGAGAGCTCCTCCTCGACGAGAGCGCCCTCGAGGTAGCTCAGCCCGGGCCCGCCGTACTCCTCCGGCGTGTGGCCGTTCATGAGGCCGAGCTCCCACGCCTTGCGCATGAGCTCCTCGGGCCAGGTGCCGCCGCGGTCGTACTCCCAGGCGACGGGACGGATCTCCTTCTCCGCGAAGTCGTGCGCCATCTCGCGCAGCGCCTTCTGCTCGTCGGTCAGCGTGAAATCCACCACGATTCGGCTCTCCAGATTGACTGGTCAGTCAACAGCTGGTCAGAGGGTACTCACCCTTGTCGGGACCGGCAACAACGAACCGTCCGAACGGGCGGGAGCGACAATGTGACCCGATGGAGAGCGCGTTCGCGATCGTGCTGTTCGTGGTGGTCGGCGTGGCGGCGGTGGCGGCGGTCTGGGCGCTGGTCACCAGCGGCGGTTCGTACGACCAGATCGGTGG
>JBOGXT010000136.1:0-6243 GCA_050694635.1 Thermoleophilaceae bacterium | reverse complement strand
CGATAGCCCTGGGCGGCGAGGTAGCGCACGTCGGTGCGCGCCTCCGCGGCCGTGCGGGGCAGGCGGACCTCCGCGCCTACCGAGCTCAGGCGATCGTCGACGAGGTCGCGGCCGTCGCGCGCGGCGGCGGCATCGATCACGAGCGCGCTGCGCACCGGGTCGCGTGAGTCGGTGCCAAGCACGCCCACTGCGGCGAGGGTACCGGCGGCGATGAGAGCCGCCATCTGAGTTCCGAAATCCATCATACGAATTAGCATACTACGTATGACCCCGAAGAATGTCAAACCATCCGCGCCGGGCGTGGTTGCATTCCGCCCTATCGAACGCTCGGCCCCGCATCGTGTGACGAGCATCGACGTCGCCCGCCACGCCGGCGTCTCGCAGTCGACCGTCTCACTCGTTTTCTCGGGCAAGGGCGCCGGCCGCGTCTCGGAGGCGACCCAGGAGCGTGTCCGCCGCGCCGCGCGAGAGCTCGGCTACCGACCCAACGTCGCGGCGCAGGCGCTTCGGCTGGGCAGCTCGCGGGCGGTCGCGCTGCTCGTCCCCGACGTGACCAATCCGTTCTTCGGCCGGGTCCTGCGCGGGGCCCAGCGGGCGGCCCAAGCGGCGGGCTACACGGTCGTGCTCGTCGATACGGGCAGAGACCGCCAGTGGGCCGCGCAGTCCTTCGAGACGCTGCGCGCCGGACCGGCCGACGGCTACCTGCTGTTCGAGGTCGCGGTGCCGGAGGGGCTCGGCCCCGACCAGCACGTCGTGCTCATGGAGCGCGAGGCGCCGGGACGCCGATGGGTGCGCTTCGACTCCGAGGGCGGCGCGGAGGCCGCCTTCGGCCACCTCCTCGAGCTGGGGCACCGCCGCATCGGGCACCTCGCCGCCTCGTTCGACGCGCCCACCTTCCACCTGCGCGAGGCGGCCCGGCGCCGCGTGCTGGCGGAGGCCGGGCTGGACCCGGACGCCCAGCCCCGCGCCGTGACGGAGATCGCCATCGACGCCGCGCGCGACGCCGCGGGCCCGCTGCTGGACGAGCGTCCCACCGCCGTGTTCTGCGACGACGACCTGATCGCCGCCGGGCTCTACATGGCCGCGCGCGAGCGCGGACTGCGCATCCCCGGCCACCTGTCGGTGGTGGGCTTCGACGACATGGACTTCGCGCGCGCGCTCGAACCGCCGCTGACCACGGTCGCCCTCGACGCGGAGAAGCTGGGCGCGACGGCCTTCGAGCTGCTCGAGGGAAGCATGAGCGGGCGCCGGACCCGACAGAAGCTGGTGCTGCCCGGGGAGCTGCTCGTGCGAGGATCGACGGCCGCGCCCTGATCGGCTAGGTTCGGACGGCCCAGAGAACGAGCGGAGGAGGAGTGGCATGAATACTCGCGCTGACTGGATCCGGGCGGTGCTCGCGGTGGTCGCGATCCTGGCTGTGACGGCGCCGGTCGCCGCAGCCGGGAAGGACCACCGGGACGGCCGACAAGGCGAGAACAACCCGCTCGTGATCGGCCACCGCGGCGCCAGCGGATACCTGCCCGAGCACACACTCGAGTCCTACGCGCTCGCCATCAGGCTGGGAGCGGACTACGTGGAGCCGGACCTGGTGGCCACCAAGGACGGGCACCTGATCGCCCGACACGAGCCGAACATCACCAACACCACGGACGTCGCCAGCCATCCCGAGTTCGCAGGCCGCAAGACCACCAAGAAGGTCGACGGCTTCGACGAGACGGGCTGGTTCGCGTCCGACTTCACGCTCAAGGAGATCAAGACGCTGGGCGCCCTCCAGACGTTCCCCGAGCGGCCGCAGCAGTTCAACGGCCGTTTCAAGATCCCGACGCTCAGCGAGGTCATCGAGCTGGTCCAGCGCGAGTCGAAGCGCCGTGACCGGCGCATCGGCATCTACCCCGAGACCAAGCACCCGACCTACCACCAGGGCCTCAACCTGCCGCTGGAGGGCCGCCTGGTGCGCATCCTCGACCGGTACGACCTCGACAAGCGGAAGTCGCCGGTCTTCATCCAGTCGTTCGAGCAGTCGAACCTCATGCGGCTGAACCGCATGACCCCGGTGCGGCTGGTCCAGCTCGTGGACGCCTTCGACGTGGACGCCAACGGCGTGCTCATCTACGAGCCGCCGTTCGACCGGCCCTACGACTGGACCGTCTCGGGCGACCCGGAGCTGCTGAGCCGCACCTTCGGCTTCTTCGCCA
Source organism: Thermoleophilaceae bacterium (assembly GCA_050694635.1). Lineage (GTDB taxonomy): Bacteria > Actinomycetota > Thermoleophilia > Solirubrobacterales > Thermoleophilaceae > JACVRW01. Next base: position 4,048 of record JBOGXT010000136.1, on the reverse strand, counting down.
CCGACGAGGGCCTCGAGGAGATCAGCACCTACGCGGACGGCATCGGGCCGTGGAAGAAGTACATCGTCAGCACGAACGCGAACAACGACACGCTGCCGCCCACCGACCTGATCGACCGCGCCCACGAGCACGGCCTGCTGATCCACACGTGGACGTTCCGCAGCGAGCAGTCTCGCCTGGCGAACCAGTACAACGGCAACCCGATCAACGAGTACCTCCAGTTCTACGAGCTCGGCATCGACGGCGTGTTCTCGGACTTTCCCGACGATGCGTTCGCGGCGCGCGAGCTGTTCTGGGAGGACTGGTTCAGGGAGGACTGAGGACAGATGCTCGACCACGTGGGATTCGACGTCAGCGACTACGAGCGGAGCCGGGCCTTCTACGAGACGGCGCTCGCCCCGCTCGGCCTGAAGCTCCTGATGGAGCCGGCGCCGGGCGTGGGCGGCTTCGGGGACGGCGACATGCCGTTCTTCTGGATCGCCACGAGGGGCAACCCCCAGAGCGGCGTCCACGTGGCGTTCGCCGCCGAGAACCGCGAGGCCGTCGACGCGTTCCACGCCGCTGCGCTCGCGGCCGGGGGCACCGACAACGGTGCCCCCGGCGTGCGCGAGATCTACCACCCCGACTACTACGGGGCCTACGTGCTGGACCCCGACGGCAACAACGCCGAGGCGGTCTGCCACAGGCCGGCGTAGGGGCCGGGGGTCCGGTATGGGCCACAGGGCAGGACAGTCCGCTTGCGCGCGGGTGCGCCGCGGCCCGCCTAGACGTCCAAGACCCCGTCGACGGTGAGGATGACCCCGCAGGCGACGAGCGCGGCGGCCAGCAGGCGGCCGGCCCACCGGAGCACCCGGCCCGCCGGGCCGTCGGTGGGCCACCGGGCCGCCAGCCCGGTCAACAGCGCGATACCGATCGCCATCGCGCCGGCGCTCACGAGGACACCCCGGTCGGCGCCCGCACCCAGCGCCAGCACCAGCAGGGCCGGGCGGGCCACTAGGGGGATCGCGACCGGGATGAGGGCGGCGCGCCAGCCGGCGAGCGCGGGTTCGGGCTTGGGTGGTCGCCGGAACAGGTCGGCGGCGCCTGCTAGCCCGGCGACGATCCCGGCGGCTATGCGGAACGAGGGCTCGCTGACATCGAGCGCCTCGAGCAGCGGGCCTCCCGCGGCCGCGGCGGCGCACACCGCGAGCCCGCCGATCACCCCGCCGACGGCAGCCACGCCGACAACGGTCCGCGGCGACCGCCCGGCGCGGGGGACTCCGAATGCGGCCCGGGCCGGGTTGAGCGCCAGCGCCAGCACGGCGGCCCACAGCCAGCCCGATGGCGCATCATCGCCGGGGCCGAACGGGGTCGACCCTTCGCCCGCCTCGACGATCGGGATAGTTCGCAACAGCCCGGCCAATGCGTGTTGCTGGTCGTCCATGCGGGTCTCGCCATCGCGGTACCACGCGCCCTCCACCCGCTCGGGGCGGACAGCGCCCGCGGCATCCTCCGCGTCGGACTGCTCGGTCACAGCCAGTCCGGCGATGCAGGTGGCACGTTCGGCGATTGGGTCTCGCAGGTCGGCCAGCCGCGGCTCCTCCCGCGCGGTCAGCCACCACCCGGTGAGAGCCTCGCCTACCACGCCGTACCAGCCGCCACGGGCCTCGTAAGTGCCCCGCACCAACCGGCCCCACGGCCCGTGCCACTGGCTGAGCCACCGGGCCTGGATGCCAAAGAGCTCAGCTTGCTCGCGCGCGTAGTCCACCTCGTCCTCGGTGAGTGGCGGGCGGCCGCGCTCGGGGAACTCCACGGTCTCGGACACGCCGTAGGCGGCCCAGTGATCGGGGATCGGCGGCCAGTGATCCTCGACCTCGTCGCGCGAAGTCGCCAGGTAGGCCCCGATGCGATTCGCGGCCTGGCCCCAACCCTCGCCCGGGAAAGCTCGGTGAAGGCGCGTCAGGGCCCAGTAGGCCTCCCCGGTGTAGTACTTGGAGTACTCGCCGGCCACCGGCGCCCCGCGCGCCGAGTCATATGACGCGAGCACGGCACCCGACGGCTCGGTCTGAGCGAGCACGAAGCGCCCCAGTCGGCCGAGCACGTCGTCGTAACGCGTGTCACCGGTGGCCTCCCGGCGAGTGACCAGCCCAGCGACCAAGAGCGCGGTTGCGCCCGTGGTGACCCGACCATCCCCAGCGAGCGCGGCCCACCCATCGCGCCTGACGAGCCTGTCGAGCGCCCACCCGGTGCCCCGATCGGCGGAGCGCAACGCCCCAGGCAGTCCTGCCGCGGCGGCCTGGTAGAGGCCCATCGTCACCCCGGCGTGGCGAACCTCGTTGTACTCGGACGGAGTCGAGTCGTCGTCCGCGTCATAGAGGTACAGCCAGGCGCCGTCCGGCTCCTGGTTGCGGACGAACCAATCGACGGTGGCCTGGGCCGAGCGTCGGAGCTCTCCGGCGGTAACCGACGGGCAGCGCTCCGGCGGCGCCACGACCGTGAACGCGGCGGCGAGGATCAGCGCCAGGCTGAGGCCAGCCCGCCAGACGCGCCTGGCGGGACTACCGGCCGGCACGGCGGGCCCGGCGGACGCCAGGGAGGAGCAGCGCCGGGAGCGCGAACCACGCCGTCAGCGGCAGCCGGCTCAGCGCCAACGCGACGGCCGGCCCCCCGCGGATCGTGGTGCCATCCCGGTCCACGACCTCCAGCCGGGACCCGGGCGGAGCCGGCTCGACGCGAAATCGGGCCAGCCAGTCGAGCCCGCGTGCCGCCGCGCCCAAACGCCGGTGACGGCTGGTGGCCGGGTCGATGCGGAGCACCCGATCCCGGGTGGACGGCACCGCCCAGATCACCAGCACGGCGATGCCGAGAAACGAGAAGACCTGCACCGATGCCGACCCCTCGATGGCGACGTGAAAGGCGACGGCAACCCACACGGCCGCGTACCGAGCGCCACGCCGCCACAGGCCGACCGCGATGAACAGCTCGGTGAGCACGATGAGCTTGGCCGCTCCGGTGTGGAAGCTCCGGTCGGTGAGCACCGACACCGCCCAGTCCGGCCACCCGTCCAGCTGGTCTCGGGCCCGCTCGACGCGCTGCCAGGTGACGGTGCCGCCAAACCAGTCGGGATCGACGAGCTTGCTCAGGCCGGACGCCCCGTAGATCGCGGCGCACTCGAACCGGAGCAGCCACAGCGGCCAGGCCGGCGCCGAGGGGTCGAGTGCCGGTCGCCCCCTGCGGCGTCGGAACCAGGCGTCCAGGGACAGCTCCCGTCCGCACGGCGCCACCGCCAACAGCCCCAGGACGATGACCAGGTAGGCCCGGTTGTTGTGGAAGTGCGTGGTCGACAGGAACAGGTTGTAGGCGACGATCACGAACGTCGTCGCTGTCGCCAGGCGGGTGAGGAGGCCGAGCGACATGGCGACGGCGGCGGCCGCCGCCAGCCAGAGCAGCCCGACGTAGAGCGCGTCGGGCAGCTCCGGATACCAGGCGGCGTAGGGCTCGTAGAAGGCGTCGCGGTAGATCCGCCCGTCCCAAGAGTCGGAGAGGAACGGCTGCAGATGCAGGAGCACGACCGGGCCGGCGAGCACCCTCAGCAGCGCGAGGGCCCGCATGCTGACCGCGCGGCCGAGCAGCTCGTCGAACCGGGCGGCCATGCCGCGGGCATGGGGCGGAGCGCCAACCGCGGCCGCGTTCACCCCGCACCCTCGCGGACACGGCTCCGGAGGACCTCGACCCGGGGTGGGTCGGCGTTGTGCCAGGCCGTCACCGTGGCCTCCAGGTACCGGGTCTCACCGTCGCGCGGAGTGTTGGTTGCGACCCAGTCGAGCGCAGCCTCGAGAAACGCCAGCTGGTTGGCGAGCCCCGCGTCCGCGTGGTGGCGGATCGAGGGGTACATCAGCCCCCGGCTCTGCACCAGCTCGTCCCAGCGGTACCCCGACCACCGACGTTCGATCGGGACGCGTCGACCGTCGGCGGTGACCCGGACCACGTCGGCGCGCCAGGTGCTCGACTCGGGGAACATCTGGAACGCGAACTGCTTGTGGTCGGACCAATACCCCCGTGCCACGAG
>JBOGXT010000135.1:0-5572 GCA_050694635.1 Thermoleophilaceae bacterium | reverse complement strand
ACCGCCGCTGGCTCGAGCTGCGCACCGACTACGCGAAGCTGCGCCTGGAAGCCGCCGACGGGGTGCGCACACGCCCCGCGACCCGAGCGCCACTCGAGCGGGCCGTGCGGTACGTGCGTCGCCGCGTGCCCGCCGACGAGCCCATCTACGTGGGCACGCGCCGCTCCGACCTCGTCACCTCGGGCCACCCGCTCTTCTACGTGCTGGCGGATCGGCCAAACCCGACCCGCTACGACATCCAGACGCCGGGCGTCGTAACCAGTGCGCCGGTGCAGCGCGAGATCGTTCGCGACCTGGAACGTACGCGCACCCCCCTCGTGGTCCGGTGGACCGCGCCGATCACGGCCGCGCCGGAGCCGAACCGCGCCGGCGAGTCGTCCGGTGTGACCGTCCTCGACCGCTACCTGCGCCGCGCCTACCGGCCCGAGGAGCGCTACGGGCCGTTCGTGATCCTGAGCCGCCGTACAAGGTAAGTGACGACTCCGCGCCGGAGTTGCACGCGCTACGCGGGGCTGAGAGGGTAGACCGGCGTCAATGCACGGTTCCTGGCCCTGGAACTTCGTCGATTCCAACCCTGCTCGCAGCGAAAGGCGACAGCCTGCCCGCGTAACCCAAGGACGGGGGTCGGGCTTGCACATCCTGATCCTTACCGACCGCGACTGGACGCACCCCCAGGCCGGCGGCACCGGCCTCAACCTGGCGAGCCAGGTCGAGCACTGGCTCGGCTGGGGACACAGGGTGAGCGTGATTTCGTGCGGCTACCCCGGCGCGACCGCATGCGAGCGCCGCGGCGCCCTCACGCTGCATCACGTGGGAGGACGCTCGACCGTCTTCGTGCAGGCGATCGTTCGACAGGCCCGTGGGCTCGTGCCCGATCCCGACGTGGCGCTCGAGGTGATCAACGGCGTGACGTTCCTCACGCCTCTCTGGCTACGGACCCCGCGGCTCGCCCTGCTCCACCACATCCATCGCGGCCGGCATTACACCGAGGAGCTGGGCCGGCTTGGGATCCCCGCCGCGTTCCTGCTCGAGACGGCGCCGCTTCGCCTGCTCTACAGGCGCACCCGCTTCGTCGTCGTGTCCGAGGCCACCGCGCGCGAGGTGGCCGCTCACGGAATCGCCGACGACCTGATCGCGGTCAACCGGAACGGCGTCGGCGGGAACGGCTACGAGCCGGGCACCAAGGACGCGCGTCCGACCGTTCTCTACCTGGGGCGGCTCAAGCGCTACAAGCACGTCGAGCGTCTGCTCGCGGTGGCCGAGGCGATGCCCGGGCTCGAGGTCGAGATCGCGGGCGACGGCGACGCCCGCCCGGAGCTCGAGCGGGAGATCGCCCGGCGCGGTCTGTACGACCGTGTCCACCTGCACGGCTTCGTCGACGAGCCACGCAAGGTCGAGCTCCTGCAGCGCGCGTGGGTGCACGTCACGGCATCCGTGGCCGAAGGCTGGTCGCTCACCGTGATGGAGGCGGCCGCTTGCGGCACTCCGAGTGTCGCGCTCGCCACCGGCGGCCTGCGCGAATCGATCGTGGACGGCGAGACGGGTCTGCTCGCGCGCGACGGGCAGGAGCTCGTCATGCTGACGAGGCGTCTCGTGGAGGACGCGCCCCTGCGCAGGCGGCTGGGCGAAGGAGCTCTGGCGCGCGCCGGGCAGTTCTCCTGGGAGGGGACCGCCGCGCGCACACTCGCGCTGCTCGAGGCGGTTCGCTCGCAGCCCGCCCGGTTCCGCTTCCCGCGCCGCGCCGCCGGCAGGGCGATCGGCTCGGAGACCGCGCGCGCCGCCGGCCTCGCCGCGGCGGTCATGATCGCCAATGCGATCGCGCTCGTCGTGACGGTCGCCTTCGCGCGTCTGCTGGGGGCGGGGGCCTACGGGTCCCTGGTCGCGCTGCTGGCGTTCTTCCTGATCCTCTCCGTCCCCGGGCAGGCCCTTCAGGCGACCGTTGCGCGCGAGGTCAGCTCGTCGGTGGCCCGCGGCGATCCGGACGCCGGCCGAAGCGTGTGGGGCTGGCTCCAGGCCCTGCTGGTGCTGCTGGCGGGGGTCAGCGCCGCCTCGATCATCGCGCGGGAGCCGCTCGCCGCCGCGATCGGGGTCTCGCAGGAGTGGGCGGCGGCCGCGGTCCTGCCGACTGGCTGCCTGTGGCTGCTCCTGTGCGTAGAGCGAGGCGTGCTTCAGGGGCTGCGGGGCTACCGGCTGGTCGGCTCGAGCCTCGTCGGTGAGGCCGCCGCGCGCCTGCTCTTCGGCGTCCTGCTCGTCGCCCTCGGGCTCGGCGTGACGGGGGCCTTCCTCGGCACCACGCTCTCGATTCTGATCACGGTCGCACTGCTCGCGCTCACGCTGCCCAAGCCCGGGCCGACGCAGCGCAGGTTCCACGCCAACGGCGTGCGCGACCTGCTCAAGATCGCCTGGGTCCCGCTCGCCGCCCTGACGCTGATATCCGTGCTCCAGAACATCGACGTCGTGGTCGTCAAGCACACCGCGTCGGAGGAGCTGGCGGGCTCCTACGCGGCGGCGGCGGTCGCGGCCAAGGCGATCATCTGGGTCGCCGTCGGGCTCGGCATCTACCTGCTCCCGGAAGCCACCCGCCTCGCCACGCAGGGGATCGATGCCCGGCCCGTGCTCGCGCGAACGCTCGCGCTCGTGGCGGCGGTCGCCGCGCCGATGATCCTGCTCTACACGGTAGGCGCCGAGGACCTCCTGACGAGCGTGTTCGGCGACGAGTTCACACTCGGCGCCGGCGCGCTGCCGCTGCTCGCCATCGCGATGACGTTGCTCGCCTGCGCGTTCCTCTCCGTGCAGTATCTGCTCGGGCTTCGCCGAGTGGCCTTCCTGGCGTTGCTCGGTGTCGCGGCCCTGTGCGAGCCGCTGCTTCTGCTCGAGGCGGACGCGAGCCTGTCCGACGTGGCGCTGGCCCTGGTCGCGGTCCAGCTCGCGCTCGCGACGGCGCTGGTGGCGATCGGCTTCCGCAACGGCTATGCGCTCAGGTCCGAGAGGGCGGTCGCTTGAACGAGCGCGAGCTCGAGAACGGAGGCGACGGCGGCCCGCTCGCGCCGGTGGCGATCCGCCGCCTGGCCTGGGTGCTGCTGGCCGCCCTCGTCGTGATCGCGTTGTCGCTGCTCTGGTCCGCCGGCGAGGCGCATTACCGGGGTTGCGTCGAGGCGGTCAAGGTCCGAAGCGCGGGCGACGACACGGCACTCGCCCGGCTGGCGCGCACGGAGGGACTCGAACGCTGCGGGCGATTGCCGTTCTGAGATGGGCGTTCCCCGCGAACACGATCCGATTCCGCTGCGCGAAGCGACCACGGCGGCGCTCGCCGGGGAGGCGCGGCTCCCCGAGCCGGCGTCGCCCCTCGTGAGCGCGCTGGTGCCCGCCTACAACGAGGCCGAGACCGTCGAGGAGGTGGTCCGGCAGCTGGCCGCGCTGCCGCTCCGCACCGAGATCGTCGTGGTGAACGACGGATCGGTCGACGGCACGGCCGAGGCGCTCGAGCGGCTCGATCGCCTGCACATCCCCAGGCTCCAGGTGATCCATCACGACCGAAATCGCGGGAAGAGCGCGGCCATCCGGACTGCGCTCGCCGCGTCGCGCGGGGACGTCGTCGTGATCCAGGACGCCGACCTCGAGTACGACCCGGCGGAGCTGCCGCGGCTGCTCAAGCCGATCCTCGACGGACGGGCGGACGTGGTGTACGGCACTCGGCTCCGCGGCGGGGGGGAGCCGCAGCGCGCCCACCTGTTTTGGCACTACGCCGGCAACCGCTTCTTGTCGCTGCTCACCGACGTGCTCTACAACACAACGATCTCGGACATGGAGGTGGGCTACAAGGCCTTCCGCGGGGAGCTGATCCGATCCATCGAGCTCGTCTCCGACGGCTTCGGCTTCGAGCCCGAGGTGACCGCGAAGCTCCTGCGGCGCGGCGAGGTCCGCCTGTACGAGCTGCCGATCGCGTACTACGGCCGCACCTACACGGAGGGCAAGAAGATCACCTGGCGCGACGGTCTGACGGCCCTGACGCTGCTGGTGCGCTACCGCTTCGGCCCGGTGGGCGGGAAGGGCGGTCCGCCTGCAGGATCAGGCTCAGCCCCCAGGGCGGTCGCAGCCGCTCCTCGAGTGGCCGCCAGACTCGCACGAGCTGCTCGTACACGGCCAGCGAGGCCGAGCCGACCCCGTCCGCGCGGCGGCGGCCCTTGACCCACCAGCCGGGCACACCGAGCAGGTTGAACGAGTACAGCTCGCGCACCTCGAGGTCCGCGCCGCGGGCGAGATCGAGCAGGCGCCGGCGGGTGTAGCGGCGGTGGTGGCCAAAGCTTCGGTCGAGCGATCCGAAGAGGCGCGGATGAGCGGGGACGAGCAGCGCCAGGCGGCCCCCGGGCCGCAGTGCCGCCGCCATGGTGGCGACGGCCGCGTAGTCGTCCTCCACGTGCTCGAGCACGTTCTGGCACAGGACCATGTCGAAGCGGCCCGCACGCCGCCGCAGAGTGGGCGACTCGGGCAGGGCCTCGCGCGCCACGCTCACCCGCTCGTCGGTTTCAAAGCGCTGCTCGAGCAGGGCCGCCAGGCGCGGCTCCGCCTCGGTCAGCACGAGCTCGTGCACGCCGTTCGCGAGCAGGCGCTCGCTGAACGTGCCGATCCCGGCACCCGTCTCGGCCACGCAACCTCGCGCGGTGTCGCGGAACTGGTCGAACATCCAGTCGCAGAGGCGCCGCGCGCCGGCAAGCTCGCCAAGGTCGAAGTCGCCGTCGACCGTGGACGCGTCCACGCTCGGGACCGTCATGTCCGACGAACATAGCCGCGCCGGCTCGGCTCTACCACGGCGAAAGGCGGGCCTGACCGTCCTCCGGCGTCGTGTGGCCACGGCCTGGCGGAAAGGAGCCGTGTCCGGGAACGGTCGCCCGGGCCCTCTCGCGCGCCGGTCCCGCCTGCGGCGAGTCGCCGCCGACCGGCGGACGATCCCCGCGGCACTCGCGCTCGGCTCCTTCGTGGCGGCCTTCGCCCAGCGGCCAGGGAAGGTCGCGTTCGACAGCCGGATCGAGCTCTCGCTGGATCCGGCGCGGTTCCTCGGACGGCTCACCGACGTCTGGAGCTCCACCGGCGATCTGGGTCACATCCAAGCCGGGCAGTTCGTTGGCTATCTCGCGCCGATGGGTCCGTGGTTCGCGTTCTGGGAGTGGCTCGCGCTGCCCACCTGGGTTGCCCAGCGACTCTGGCTGGGGCTGTTGCTGGCGACTTCCGCCTGGGGCGTGGTCCGGCTCATGGACGCGCTCTACGCGGAGCGGCGCGGCTGGGCTCACCTGGTCGCGGGCGTGCTGTACGTCGCCAACCCATATGTGGTCATCAACATGAACCGAAGTACGGCGACGCTGCTGGCGTACGCCGCCCTGCCCTGGTTCCTGCTGGCGGTGCATCGCGGGCTGCGCGCCCCGTCCGGGTGGCGCTATCCGCTGGCGATCGCGGTGCTGATGGCGCTCGGGGGCGGCGGCGTGAACGCCGCCGTGTTGATCTGGGTGCCGGTGGCGGGGGCGGCGCTCGCCGGCTACGAGCTGCTCCTGCGGAAGGCCCGCGCGCGGGCCCTGCT
>JBOGXT010000134.1:0-2729 GCA_050694635.1 Thermoleophilaceae bacterium | reverse complement strand
GCCCACGGCCGAGCGGCGCACGGACCCGGCTGCCTCGGGGTGAGCTCGCCCGAGCCCGCGGCTGGCGAGTCCGTCGTCCGCAGGGTCGCTCAGAACACCGCGGCTCAGGCGCTGGGCAAGGTCACGGTGCTGGCGATCGGGGCCGTCTCGATCGTCGTCACCACGCGCTACCTCGGCGCCTCGGGCTATGGCCAGCTCGCCCTGGCGCTCACGTTCGTTCAGATGCTCGGCCTGCTCGCCGACCTCGGCCTGCTCACGGTCGTGGTGCGCGAGATCAGCCGCGACCCTGACGCCACCGAGCGGCTCGTCGGGAACGCCCTGACCCTGCGGCTCGCGCTGTCCGTGGTCGTGATCGCGCTGGCAGGCCTGCTCGGCCTCGCGATGCCGTACACGCCGGAGGTGCGGGTGGCGATCCTGATCGCGGGCGTGCCGCTCGTGCTGGGGCTCGCCAACACCGCGATCGTCGCCGTGTTCCAGGCCCGGCTGCGTATGGACCGCGCCGCGATCTCCGACGTGGCCGGGCGCTCGGCCGGCTTCGCAGCGCTGGTCGTGGTGGCGGCGCTCGACCTCGGCTTCTATGCGGTCGTCGCGACGGCGGCGGTGGGCGCCTTCGTGACGCTCGTCGTCACGTGGAGGCTCTCGCGCCCGCTCGTGCGGGTGCGCCCCCAGGCGAGCCGTCCCGTGTGGCGCTCGCTGCTCGCCGCGGCCCTCCCGGTGGGCGCCGCGCTGGCGGTCACCGAGGTCTACTTCCGGGCCGACACGTTGATCGTCTCGCTGTTCGAGCCGTACGCCGAGGTCGGCTTCTATGCGCTCGGCTACCGCGTGATCGAACTGCTCGGCATGCTGCCGGCCGTCGTGATGACCTCGGTCTTCCCGCTGCTCGCGCGCTACCTGCGAGACGACCGCGACCTGGCGCGGAGCACGATCGACGCCGCCGCGGACCTGTTCGTGGCGCTCGGCGTGCCGCTCGCCGCCGGTGGCCTGGTGGTCGCGCCGCAGCTCGTGCGCCTCATCGGCGGGGACGACTTCGAGGGGGCGGCCAACACGCTGCGCATCCTGCTGTTCGCCGGTGCGATGGCCTTCGTGAGCGGGCTGTTCGGCATGGCGCTGATCGCGGGCGACCGCCAGCGGAGCGCGCTGCTGCTCGGCCTCGCCGCGCTCGCGTTCAACGTGCCGGTCAACTTCGCGCTCGTGCCCTCGCTCGGGATCGACGCGGCTGCCGCGGTCGCGGTGGCGTCAGAGCTGCTGCTGGTGGTGGGCGGCGTGCTGCTTGTACGTCGCGAGCTGGGCATCGTGCCGCGTATGCGGATGCTGTGGCGCTCGCTCGCCGCCGCCACGGGGATGGCGGGGATTCTCGCGCTCGTGAACGACTGGTCGCTCGCCCTGCTCGTGCCGCTCGGCATGGCCATCTACGCGGCCGGGCTGTGGGCGGTCGGCGGGATCGACCGGCGCATGCTGGAGGCTCTGCGGGCGTGAGGGCCTCGGTGCTGGTCCTGTCCGCGGAGCCCGTCGGCGAGCGAATGGCCGGGCCGGCGATCCGCGCCGCCGAGCTGGCCCGGGCCTTGGCGGCCGCGCACGACGTCACGCTCGCCGCCCCGGCGCCGAGCCGCGCGCCCTCGGAGGCGGTGCGGCTGGTCGAGGCCGGGTACGAGCAGCTCGACGTGCTGCTCGAGGAGGCCGGGCGGCACGAGGTCGTGGTGGCGCAGGAGCTGCCACCAACGCTGCTGGGTCGGCTGGCCCGGCTGCCGGCGCGGGTGGTGCTCGACCTCTACAACCCCGTCGTCGTGGAGGTGCTCGAGGCGGTGGCAGCGCGACCGGAGCGGGCGCAGCGGCGGATCCGGTCGCTGATCGCCTCGCGATCGTTCGCGCAGCTCGCCGTGGCCGACTTCGTCGTCTGCGCCAGCGAGCGCCAGCGCGACCTCTGGCTCGGCGGCATGGCCCTGGGCGGGCTGATCGACCTCGAGGCGTACCGGCGCGACCCGGCCCTGCGCTCGTCGATCGACGTTGTGCCGTTCGGGATCCCGGCGGAGCCGCCGCGGGCGGCGGACGAGTCGCCGCTGCGGGCCGCGTTCCCCGCGATCGGGCCCGAGGACCGCGTGCTGCTGTGGGCCGGCGGCCTCTGGGGTTGGCTCGACCCCGCGACCGCGATCCGCGCGACCGGGATGGTCGAGCGCACGCACCTGGTGGTGATGGGCACCGGCCGGCCGGGGCCGGCGCGGACAGACCAGGAGCCGTTCGCGGAGCGGGCCGTCGAGCTGGCGCGCCGCGCAGGGCTCGAGGGCGAGCGCGTGCACTTCAACCCGGGCTGGGTGCCGTACGCCGAGCGCGGCGCCTGGCTGCTCGACGCCGACCTCGGCGTTACCGCCCACCACGACCACCTCGAGGCCCGCTTCTCGTTTCGCACGCGCGTGCTCGACTACCTCTGGGCCGGGCTGCCGGTGGTGGGCACGCGCGGTGACGCACTGGCCGACCTGGTCGAACGCGAGGGGCTCGGCCGGACCGTCGCGCCGGGCGACGCCGAGGGCTTCGCCGCCGCCTGTCGCGAGCTGCTGGGCGACTCCGGCGCATACGGCGCCACGCGCGAGCGGATCGCGGCCGTGGCGCCCGGCCTGCGCTGGGCGGAGGCGGCTCGCCCGCTGGTCGAGTGGTGCTCCCGGCTGGGCGATCTGCCGCCGCGCCGCCCCGACCGGCGCGTCGTGCGCCGGGCGCTCCGCGAGCAGTACCTGCGC
>JBOGXT010000133.1:0-4864 GCA_050694635.1 Thermoleophilaceae bacterium | reverse complement strand
GCTCGCGGCTGCTCGCGCCGGCCGCGGCCGCCGAGCTGCGCGACCAGCTGCGCGCGCTGCTCGCGCATGTCGACGCCGCCGAGTCGGGCGGCGCCGGTGAGCCGCCGCGCTCGCCGGCCGAGCTGTTGGTCGTATGGCTGGCCCACTAGGCCTCCCGGTAGTAACGGAACAGGAACGTACGCTAAGCCGCTTGGCCGAGCTCGCGTAGCTGGCGGCGGTGCCCGTCGGCGAGCTCGTGGGGCAAAGTGAAGGGGAAGTGGCCGAGCATCTTGATGTGCTCATGCTGCAGCGGCGAGAGCCGCCGGAGATCCTCGTCGGTGATCTGGTGCCCGGTGGCGCGTAGCTGGGCGATGGCGTCGTCGAGGTATTGGGCGTTCCAGAGCACGAGCGCGTTGAGCGCGAAGCCGAGCGCGCCGAGCTGGTCTTCTTGGCCGTCGCGGTAGGGCTGGCGCAGCTGGCCTTCGTTGCCGTGGAAGATGATCCGGGCGACGGAGTGGCGGCCTTCGTGGCGGTTGAGCCCGACGCCGGTCTCGCGGCGCAGCTGCTCGCTGTCGATCCAGGCGAGCAGGTGAAGCGTCTTGGCGACACGGCCGAGCTCGGCGATCGCACGGCCGAGGCGGCTGGGGCGTCCGCCGCCTTGGAGGACGCGCAGCAGCTCGGAGGCGCGGACGGTCCCGGTAGACAGTGAGCCGGCGACGCGCAGGATGTCCTCCCACTGCTCGCAGATCAGGTCAGCGTTGACGCGGTGGCGGGCGAGGCCGTCGAGGGGGCCGTAGTCGGCGTGGCGGTCGATGCGCCAGAACCGCTGGTCGGGCAGCCCGGCGGGGCGGGGGCTGAACTGGTAGCCCAGCAGCCAGAACAGCCCGAAGATCTGGTCGGAGTAGGAGGCTTGGTCGGTGATGATCGTCGTCGGGCCGCCGTCGCCGGGTGGTGCGAGTTCGAGCAGGCCGTCGAGGATCATCAGTGAGTCGCGCAGCGTGCCGGGGACGACAATCGCGTGCAGGCCGGCGAACTGGTCTGTGAGGTAGTTCAGCCACGTGACCCCACGGCCGCGGGCGAAATAGCGCGGGTTGGGGCCGGTATGAATCGAGCGGACCGGCACCCGGAACCGCATCCCGTCGACGGTGGCGATGTGCCCGTCGCCCAGGGCTCCGACAAAAGGGATGCGCCGGTAGACGCCGAGCAGCAGCTCATTGGCTGCGGCGATCGTCTCGGCACGGACGTAGTTCTGGCTGACCCAGGACAGTCGGTTTGGCGCCAGCGCGGGGATGCCGGGGTTGGCGACCTCGGCCAGGCTGATGTTGCACGCCTCGGCGAGCAGGACGGCGCAGATGCTGATGTGCAGGTCCTCGGCGCGGGCGAGGCCTTCGCTGAGATGCGTGAACGCGTCGGCGAACCCGGTCCAGTCGCAGACCTCCAAGAGCACCTCGGAGAACGCGACGCCGGTCGGGAGCATCGCGGTGGTGGTCGCACGCAGCGCGCTCAGCGGCTCGGGCTCGTCGAGCGCTTCGAGCTTTGCGAGGTCGGGGCGCTCGGCGCCGGCGAGCTCGGCGATCTGCAGGGCGACGTTCTCGGGCAGTCGCTCGGCGGTCTGCCGGTAGGCGCTGTCGAGCTGGGCGCCCAGGCGCTTGAGCGCCTGCTGCGGATCGAGCTCGAGGTTCAAGCCGGTGCAGATCTCGGGCCGTGCGGCCGTCCACGCCGAGCCGCTCAAGAGCTTGGCGCGAGGGTCGGTGAACCGTCCGGAGCGCGTGACGAACACGTCGCGGCGATCCAGCGCCGCGACGAGCGCCTCGAGCACGCAGAACGAGTAGGCGCGGCGGTCGATCTCGTCGGCGCCGAGCTGCGGGTTGTCGAGCACGAGCGTTCGCCAGCGGCCGGTCACGACCTTCAGCGACACCGAGTTGGCGCTGACGCGCCCGGGCCGGCCTTCGAGGGCCCGCAGCGACTCCAGCGCCTCGAGCACCGGCCTGCCGGCCGGGGCGGCGTCGAAGGAGATCGTCTCAAGCATGATGGGCAGGAAGCGTCTGAGGCTCTGGTAGCGCCGCAAGAGCTCGCCCCGGAACGCGGCCTCCTGGCCATCGTCCGCGTCGGGTTGAGAGGCGAGCTGATGGACGGTGGCAGCGGCCCGTTCGAGGTCGGAGCGGCTGACGTTACGGCCGATCGCGCTCCACAGTTCCTCGATCCCGCCCGCCGGCGGGTCGAGCAGCACGAGCACCGCGGCGCGCAAGCGACGGGCGGCGCGGTCCAGGTCGGGCAGCTGGGCGTAGCGGCGGTCCCTGTGCTCGCGTTCGGCGTGGGAGAGCAGCAGGCCGGTCACCCGGTCGAGCACGATCAGCGCGTCGTCGGCGGCGTCGCGCTCGAGCTGCCACAGGGCGGCAAGCAGTGTCGCGGCGCGCCGATCGGGGCTCAGGCGACGAAGGGTCTGGGCCTTGGCGGCAAGGCCGTAGCGGGCCAGGGCCCGCAGCCGGCCAGCGGGCACATCAACGATGAGGTCGCCAACGCCGACCGAGACGATCGCCGCCAGACGCTCGAACGCCTCGGCGACTTCGCTGGCGGTCAGCTTGCGTGGTCCCGTGCGCAGCAGCTCCAGAGACGAGAGCTGCTCCCCCGCCGCAACCTCGAGCAGCTGCTCAACACGGTGGCGCTGCTCGTCGATGGCTGCTTCAGCCAGCGTGCGGTGCAGGCGGGCGACGGCGCGGTCGCGCGCTGAGGCGACCGCCCGGGCCAGCACACTGGCGCCGGGCAACAGCACCTTGGCGTCGATCAGCCGAGCGGTCGCGAGATCGAACAGAACGCTGGGGCGCTCGGCGGTCGCCCACGCCCGCGCATCCAGCCACCGCCCCAGCTCCGTCCGCGCCGCGGGGTCGGAGAAGTCGCGGTAGCCGTACTCGCGCTGGATCTCCCCGGCGTGCTCGCCTGCGTGGGCTCCCGCCGAGCGTAGGCGGCCAGGCGCCCTGGGTCGCCGACGCCGAGCTCCTCGGCGACCCTTGAAGCAACGACCTGGGGCACGTCTGCCGGGCGTGCCAGGAACGTTCCGAGGAACCGCACGGTGCCCAACTGCACGGCGAAGCCGAGACGGTTGTGATCGCCGCGGCGGCGATCGATCAACGCCCGGTCGCGGTCGTCGAAGTGAAAGAACCGATCCAGCTGCGCCGCCGACGGCGGCTCGCAGTAGCGACCGTAGCCCGCGAGCTGACCGCGGGTGAGGAAGTCGACCGGCACCGAGGCCTCAGTCCGGTGCCGCCCGGCGAGCGCTCACGACACGTCGTCTCGCTGGACCGCTGCGCCGCCGTCCGCTCTCACGGCCGGCGCCGGTCGCGGCGGGAGGTGGCGATACAGGCTGGTGCGCGGGATCCCGGTCTTCTTGACGATCTCCGCGATCGTTTCCCCCTGGCCGCGCAAGTGCGCCGCCCACTCCAACTTCGCGGCGTCGACGAGTACCGGCCGGCCGACCCGACGACCCTTTGCCGCGGCCACGGCGCGGGCGTGCGCGGCGCGCTCGATGGTGTAGGTGCGCTCCATCTGGGCGAACAGCGCCAGCAGCACCACAGCGAGCTGGGCCATGGGGTCCTCGGGGTTGGTCGAGTCGATCTTGATCGGGTCGGCGAGGTTGCGCACCCCGATCCCGCGCTCGGACAGCTCGTGGATCATGTTCAGCGTGTCGCGCACGGTCCGCCCGAGGCGATCGAGGGTGTGCACGACGATCGCGTCCCCCTCGCGCGCGTACTCCAGGACCGCGCGCAGGCCCGGCCGGTCGACCGTCGCCCCGGACTTCTTATCGACGTAGATCCGCTCGCGGGCGACGCCGGCGTCGACGAGCGCCTCGATCTGTCGGTCGAGGTCCTGCTTGGCGGTCGACACGCGCGCGTATCCCAGCTCCACGAGCGCGAACGTACCGGAGGTCGCGGACGTACCGCCAAAGCGGCACGGCCTTTCGGGGCCAACCTTCGGGACGCGCTAGCCCGCGTGCTTCTGGCGATCGCGCCCGAGCCCGGGAGGGCGTTCCACTTCCAAGGAAGCGGGACACCCGGCTCGCTGCGGCGATGCGCCGTCCACCTCAGCGGCGGGGCACGTCGGGCGGCGACGAAGACACCCTTTGCCGGCGGAGGAGGGAACAGCACCGAGGCCGCCGCGGCCCTGCTTCTGGGCGATAGCGCTGGCGCGAGTTCCTCGAGGGGCCCCGCGATGGCCGGGCTCGCATTCACGCGCGGGAGCAGAGTGGCCGGCCGCGGGCCGTCGTCGGCACCGCCGCGGGCTGCGGCCGGTCAGGCGTCGGCCGCGGCGCCGGTTCCGGTGAGGTGGTCGAGGACGCGCTGGAACTCGGCCGTCGGCGAGAAGTCGACGTATTCACTGTCCTCGAGCGCCTCAGGGGCGTGGCCCGGGGCCCAGTAGAAAGCCTCGCCGGCAGCGAAGTCCTGGTGGCCGTCGGTCGTGTGCATCCGCACGCGGCCCTTGAGCATGTAGCCCCAGTGCGGGCAAGGGCAGAGGTCGTCGGGCAGGCCCTGCGTGGCGGGCCGCAGGTCCGCTCCCGCGGGCAGCCGCACGAAGCCGACCATGATGCCGTCCTGGTCGAGCACGCGGACCTCGACGCCGCCATCGGCGATTGCGACGGGCACGTCTTCACGAGGGATCGATCGCATGGGTGTCTCCTTGGTCGTTAGGTGGGAGCGCATTCGCCGCCTTGCGGTCGGCGACGCCCGGCACCATCGCGGACCGGCGTTCCCGAGACGTTCCCTATGCGCGGGCCAGCTCGGCGCATCGGCGCGAGTCGAGCGGCTGGCCCCATGCGCGAAAGCCTTCAGCGGCGCTGCGGAAGCGCTGGCGGGCGTCGGCCGGGCGGCCATCGGCGCGCGCGAGCCACCCT
>JBOGXT010000132.1:0-1914 GCA_050694635.1 Thermoleophilaceae bacterium | reverse complement strand
CTGTCGGTCTCGCTCTGCCTGGCCCTCTGCGCGGTGGCCGGCGCCGAGCCGCCCGGGCGGATCGAGCTCGCCCGGCTCTGCTCGCGGATCGAGCGCGACTGGTGCGGCGCCGAGACCGGCCTCCTCGACCAGCTCGCCTCGCTCTTCGGCGAGCGCGGCCGTGCGCTGCGGATCGACATGCGCGGTCCCGAGCTGCGCACGGTCCCGCTCGCGCTCGAGGGCCATGCACTCGCCACGCTCCACTCGGGCGCCTCGCGCGCGCTGTCGGCCTCGGGCTACAACGAGCGGCGCGAGGAGTGCCGCGCCGCCTGCCGCGCGCTGGGGATCGACTCGCTGCGCGACGCCCGCGACCACCAGGGCCTTCCGGAGCCGCTCGACCGCCGGGTGCGCCACGTGCTGCGCGAGAACGAGCGCGTGGACGCCATGGTGGCCGCGCTCGAGGCCGGCAAGCCGGGCGAGGTCGGGCGCCTGCTCGACGCCTCGCACCGGAGCCTGCGCGACGACTACGAGGTGTCGGCTCCCGCGGTGGAGCGCGCCGTGGAGCTGTGCAAGGAGGCCGGCGCGCTCGGGGCCCGCGTCGTGGGCGGCGGCTTCGGAGGGTCGGTGCTGGCGCTCTTCCCGCCCGGTGCCGAGCCGCCTCCTGGCGCGGTGGGGGTCGAGCCGGGCCCTGGCGCCGGGCTCTCCGGCTAGTTGCCCCGGCGCGGTCGGCCGTCAGCGTCGCGCAATGCGCTGCCACACCCGCCGTCTGATACAACGGGGCCGCTCGTGGACCGCCGGCTGGCCCTCAAGAACCTCCGCACCGGCCTGATCGCCGGCGCGATCGCGATCGTCGTCTTCGCGCTCGCGTGGGTCGTGGGCCTCGTCTACTGATGGCCGACGAGCGCATCCACACGGGCGGGCCGGAGGCGCCGCCCGCCGGCGAGGCCGTCCACCTTCCCGGCCCCAGCTACCTGCCGGTGATCGTCGCCGTCGGCATCGCCATCGCCGTGGTCGGCGTGGTGCAGTCGTGGATCATCGTCGCGCTCGGCCTCGTGATCACTCTGGTCGCGGTCTGGCGCTGGGTCCGGGAGGCACGCCAGGACATGGCCGAACTCCCCCTCCATCACCGCCACTAGCGTGTACTAGGCCCTATCGGGCCGCCTGGTAGTCGCGGGGCAGCTCGCTCGTCGCGCCGTCCTGCACCCAGCAGCGCACGATGTCGCGCATCGAGAGGACGCCGATCATCTCGCCGCCCTCCACCACGATCAGGTGGCGGAAGCCGCCGCGGACCATCGCCTCGGCCGCGCGCTCGAGCGACCAGTCGGGCGCTGCGAAGGTCAGGTCGGCGGAGAGGTGCTCGGACACGAGCTCGCGGTCGGGGTCCTGGCCCTGGCCGAGCGACCGGAGGATGTCGCGCTCCGTGACGATGCCGGGGCCCGGCTGCTCGGGGTCCATCACGACCGCGGCTCCGACCCCGCGACCGGCCATGGCGTGGGCGGCGTCTCGCAGCGTATGCCCCGGATTTACCGTGAGCACCACGTCGCTCATTCCGGCACGCACCTGCATGCAACCCTCCTCCGTTGCTAGTGACGATCGCCTCAAGCTGAGACTACCGGACATCGCCGACGTCACCACACATCCGTTCGCGCGACGGCGGCGTATTAGGTTTAGGTGCGCCAATCGACGCTGCACAGACGCCGCGCGCTCTTCGACGAGGCCCTGGCCGCGATCGAGCGCGACTACGCAGACGAGACCCTCTCGCTCGGCTCGGTGGCGCACGCGATCGCCACGTCGCGGCGCCAGCTCCAGCGCGTCTTCGGCGAGCGGCACACGAGCTTTCGCGCGGAGCTGCAGCGGGTGCGCATGACCCGCGCCGCCGAGCTGCTGCGCGCGGACGCCGTGCCGGTCGCGGCGGTGGCGCGGGCGGTCGGCTAC
>JBOGXT010000131.1:0-9158 GCA_050694635.1 Thermoleophilaceae bacterium | reverse complement strand
ACGCGAGCCCGCCCATGTATGCGCCGATCGGCGTGCGCGCCGCGCCGAGGATGACCGGCTCCGCGCCGCTCATCCGTCCGCCTCCTCGGCGATCAGCCGCTGCGCCACGTGCTCGCGGTACGAGCGGATCTCGTCGCGCAGCTGCGCGAGCTCGCTCAGCCGCTCCGTCGTGGCGGCGAGGTGCTGATCCAGAACCTCGATGAGTCGCGGCAGCACGCGGCGGTTCGAGCGATGCCGCCGGTAGAGGTCTTCGAGCTCGAGCATCTCCTGGAGGCTCAACCCCAGCATCTTCAGCTTCTGGATGAAGCGCAGCCGGCGGAGGTCCTCGTCGGTGTACACGCGCGTGCCGCCCTCGAGCCGCTTGACGGACTCGAGAAGGCCGAGCTCCTCGTAGTAGCGGATGGTCCGCTCCGTCAGGCCGAGCCGCGCCGCCAGCTCTCCGATCCGGTAGCGGCCGACGGTCGTCGCCATCGACACCCCCACGCTCGCGCTGTCGTCCTGTTCAATCTCTCGCCTTCGGCGAGGAGACGCGCCCCGGCGGGTGGACTCGCTCGTCGCGGCGAAGCCGCTCCTCGCTCGATCCGTCCCGCGCATGCCAGTTGACGTGAACTGTCAGTGCGAGTCTAGCCCGCAAGCTCCGCCAGCGCGACCGCGAGCGCCGAGGCGCCAAGGACCGCGTCCTCGAGCGCGCAGTCCTCCTCGGGGTTGTGGCTCCCGCCTCGGGAGCGGATGAAGAGCATTCCCGTGGGCACGCCCGCGAGCTGCGCGTTCATCGCGTCGTGGCCGGCGCCCGACACGAGCTCCGGTGCGCGGACGTCCACCGTCCCGCACGCCTGAGCGAGGAGCGCTCGCAGCGACGCGTCCAGCGGCGTCGCAGGCACGCGGTTCAGGACGTCCAGCGACGCGACGAGGCCGCGCGCCGCGGCCACGGCCGACGTCGCTCGATCGAGCTCGGCGAGCACGGCATCGACGCGCCCGTCGTCGGGCGCGCGGACGTCGACCGAGAAGATGCACTCGCCCGGCACGACGTTCTTCGCGCCAGGCCGTACCGCTATCTCGCCGACCGTCGCGACCGCCTCGCCGTCGTGCCGTGCGGCGCGCTCGAGCGCGAGCGCGAGCTCCGCCGCGCCGAGGAGCGCGTCGTGCCGCGCGTCCATCGCCGTGGCTCCGGCGTGGTCCTGGCGGCCACGCAAGGTGAGCCGGCCATGGAGGATCCCGACGATCGAGCTGACCACGCCGAGCGCGACGCCGGCGCGGTCGAGCCGCGGGCCCTGCTCGATGTGCGGCTCGAGGTACGCAGCCAGCGCCGCCCGGGCGATCCGCGCGCCGGCCGGGTCGCCCGGCTCGCCCAGGCCGCGGAGGGCCTCGGCGATGGAGACGCCGCCCTGGTCGCGGCGCGCGGCGGCGTTCGGCGGGAGCCGTCCGAATGCCGCGCCGCTGCCGAAGAGGCCGATGCCGAAGCGGACGCCCTCCTCGTCCGACCACGCCACCACCTCGATCGCGCGGCCGAGGCGCACGCCCGCGTCGAGGAGAGTCTCGACCGCCTCCACCGCGCAGAGGACGCCGAGCGCGCCGTCGAAGCGGCCGCCCTCGGGGACCGAGTCGAGGTGCGAGCCGACGGCGACTGCCGGTCCCTGCTCCGGTCCGATCCGCGCCCAGAGGTTCGCCGCCGCGTCACGGCGTACCGCGGCCCCGCGGGCGCCAAGCCAGGCCCCGACGAGATCCCGCGCCGCCTGCTCCTCGGGGCCGAGGCCCAGCCGCGTCACGGCCGTGCCGCGGCCGCCGACGCGCGCGAGCTCCGCGATCCGGCGACCGAGTCGCGCACCGTCGACCCTCATGCGAGTCGGCCGGCGAGCTCGTCCGGGCCGAATCGCAGCCCGGCGAAGACCTCGCGCTCCAGGTCGAGCGCGCCCGCGAGCGAGCGCTCGATCTCGCCGGCGTAGCGGGGGTGACGCTCGGCCGTGTCGCGAAGCCGCGACTCGACGGACTCCACGCGCTGGCCGGCGCGGCGATCCGCGACATACACGAGCTTCTCCTCGAGCGTCCGCGGCGCCAGGGCCGGGTCGAGCACCCGGTAGACGGGATGGCGGCGCACCGCCTCCGCCAGGTGGCCGAGCCCTTCGGCCGCGAGCGCCAGCGCGGACAGGTCGGCGTGGTCGCGGCCATCCGCGCGCAGGAGCGGACTGCGACCGATGTCGTGCAGGTAGCCGGCGAGCGCGACCGTCGCGAGGTCGAGGCAGTCGCCCGCCTCGACGCGGGCCC
The DNA here is from genome assembly GCA_050694635.1 of Thermoleophilaceae bacterium. Taxonomy (GTDB): domain Bacteria; phylum Actinomycetota; class Thermoleophilia; order Solirubrobacterales; family Thermoleophilaceae; genus JACVRW01. The sequence goes on along the minus strand of JBOGXT010000131.1, from coordinate 6,896 downwards.
GGGCGAGGAGCGTCGCGACGCGGCCCACCAGGACGCTGTGCCGCTCGAGCCACTCCGGGTAGGCGTACCGCGCGAACAGCGGGCGGGCGCGCTGTTCGAAGTCTGCGGCTAGGGCCGTCACTCTGTTATTGACACCTCTATAAGGCGATGGAACAGCCAGCGGCGACGAGCGCATCATCGCGCACCTCGCGTTCGCGCGAGCCGTCGGGGATTTTTCAACAGACTGGCAGGCGCCCCCCATAGCGGCGCTCCTCCATGCCCGTTTCCTTTAGAGCCGCCCATCCGCGAGAGGGAGTCGATCAGATGTCCAACACCGGAACGAGGTCCGACCTGGCCAGCGACGAGAAGCCCCAGGCAGCTCCCGACGAGCTCGTGCGCGCATCAGACCCGGACCGCAAGCTGCAGTTCGAGGGCACCGTCGAAGTGGATGGGACGCTGACCGGCGAAATGCTCAATGTGCTCTTCGGGCCAGACTCGCAGGTCAACGGCAAGCTCCGCTTCGGGGGCGCCGTTCAGATAGACGGAACGTTCACTGGCAGCATCACCACGAATGACCTGCTCATCATCGGCGAACACGCCAAGATCGCCGCGGACATCAGCTGTGGCTCCGCCGTCGTGAGCGGTGAGGTCACGGGGAGCATCATTGCGGCCGACTCCGTCGAGCTCCACGCTCACGCGCGAGTGAAGGGCGACATCACCGCACCTGCGCTCGCCATCGCCAAGGGCGCCACGTTCGACGGCAGCTCCAAGATGCGCAAGACGCCTGCGGGTCTCGCCAGCCTCGGGCGGCGCGAGCGCCTCACGAGAAGCTGAGGCCGTCGCCTCAGTCGCCCGCCTCGCGCTCGCGAAGATCTCCGAGACCTCGCCCCGTTTGCCCGTCAAAGTCGTGGATAACTCTGTCACTCTGTTATTGACACCTTAGCCGGGGCCGCCTACGGTCCCGCCGGAAAACCGATGGAACAGCCCGGCGGCGACGAGCGCATCATCGCCCACCTCGCGTTCGCGCGAGCCGTCGCCGGGCGGTCCCTCGACCCGCGCTGCCGCGGCGCCGACCGCGAGGATCTGGTGGCCTGGGGCGTCGTCGGGCTCGTCCAGGCGACAGGCAAGAAACAGCCCCTCACAAGAACAAGACGCGGCCGGGGCCTTCGCGCCACGCTAGCTGCTGTGTCAGGAGTACATCAAGGACGCTGCGGCGAAGCCGAACAGAACTCCGGCGGCCGAACCGAGGATCACGGCCGTCACGGCGACCGCTGAGCTCAGACGGGCGATGCGAATCGCGGCTCGGACGCTCATGCCGACCCGCGCCGCCAGGACAAGCGGCAGCAGCGGCATGAAGTAGGTGATCGCCGGGACGAGGCCGAGGAAGTACAACGCTGCCGGGGCCTGCGCCCAAGCGAGCGGGCGTACGACGGTCAGCAGCGGCAGACGCGTGCCGTTCAACCGCGCCGCCGCGAGGACGGCGAAGACAAGACCTACGAAGAGCGAGACCTCAAGCAGAGCCGCGGCTAGGGAGATGGCAACTGGTGACGCGCTGTCGACCTCTCCCGTGGATCGCGCCAGCGCCCAAGCCGCATGTCCGATGGGAGGGATCAGCGCGACAACGACCCATGTCATGGAGGAGAGTCTGCTGTGTCTGCGTCCCCAGGGCTACGGGGCTGGATCGCGGCTCTTGGCGCGCGCCGCCTCCTCGTGCAGATCAGCCAGTTCTTGGAGGTCGGCGACAGCGTTGTGAGTCCCGCGGCGGATGAGCACATCCGACCCGTATTTGGCCGACAGCGCGGCCCCGGCCCGATACGGGAGTGCGGCCGGGTCGCGCACGATCTCGACGATGCCTGCGGTGATGTTATGCCACGGCACCGTACGCCATCGCACTTCTGGTGGTCTGCCTATGACGTTCGAATTGATGATGTCCTCCAAACGATCCTGCGTGATGCGTGGGTCGGCACTTTTCACCGGCGCCCGCGTCTTCGGGTCGAAGCCAACCACGAGCACACGCTGCTGACGGCCCTGCACGTTGGCGATGGCCAGGACATCGTGGGCAAACTCGTAGCGCCCCGTCTTCGAGTCCAGATCCAGTTCGCGCTTGAAGTCCACGGTCGAGGTCTCCCAGTCGCGAAGTAGTTCATCGAGCAACTGCTGGTCGCGTGTCCGTTGCTCCTGTGTACCGAGGACGACTCCGATATACGTGACCCGGACGTCCACTGATCCGTCGAGCGTGGCGTTCGCGTGTAGACAGCGTTTCTGATCAAGGCTGGACGTCAGATCAATCGCGTGTCCGGGATGCCACTCCCAGCCGAGGTCCGCATAGACACTCATGGCCGTCGTGCCACCCATCACCGCGAAACGGTCCGATCGCAATTCGGCTCTCGTCGCCGCAGCACGGAGGAACGCCCGCATTTCGTCATCGAGGCGTACCTGCTTGAAGATCTTCGGCCACGATGCTCGTAGCGATGCCGTGTGTCCGCGGCGACCCTCGTCCGTCAACTTGATGTGGTAGTAGTTCCCCGTCTCGGTGGCACTTGTGGCGAGGCCAAGGTCACTTAGATCGTCGATGGCTTGGATGATGGCCATACGCTGATCGGACGCGTGGAATTCAGGAGCCATCGCGTCGATGCCCAGATCGAGGCGTCGCGCCACGTCCCAGATCGCGACCCCTGAAAGCCGCGCGTCGCGATCCGCACCAACCGCAGCCGCGGTCTCACGTAGTACGCGTTCCACCCAATCGACATATTCCAAGGATCACCTCGGCGGGTTCACGCCGCTGCGACCTACGTCCGCCGCGGCCAGTCCCGCCCATGGATCTAGATCGGCGAGCACTTGCAGCCTACTGCGCCGGACCTGCGTCAGACGGAATACAACGCGAGTTCGGATAGGTGGTCAAAGATGCTCGTCGCGCTGACCACCGTGCTCGTCGTGTTCACGGCGGCGCTGATCTGCCTCGCGTGGGTACTCCTCGCGCGAGGAGGCTGAACCGACCTTACGGTGCCCGACCGCCTTCGGCGGTGCGTACGCGAACTCAAATCTGGACGATGGTCGCCGTTCAGTTGGAGGGGCGGCGTACGCGAGGATGATCTGGATGCTCACCATGCGACGTCGAGCGCGCGCCACGGCGGAGGCTCGGCCGGCGGCGACCGCGAACCTGTGCGGCTCCTCCGGATCGCGACGGCGACGGCCAGGCCGACCACCTGCGGCAACTGATCCAACGACCGGAGCGTCGTCGACACGCCCGGCTGATGTAGGCATCCTCACGGACGTTCTCTACTATCGGCGCACCTAACCCCGGGAGAACTAGGTAGGGAGGCCGCGTCCTGGCTAAGCCGCAAAACATCCTCTACTACGGCGACAACCTGGACGTCCTGCACAAGCGGATCACGGACGACTCCGTCGACCTGATCTACCTCGACCCGCCGTTCAAGTCGGACCGCGTCTACAACGTACTCTTCGAGCGCAAGACCGGCGCGGATGTTCAGGCGCAGATCGAGGCGTTCGATGACACGTGGACGTGGTCGCAGCAGTCGGAGCAGCAGTACAAGGAACTAGTAGCAGGCGGTGGCGCACCGCCCCTGGTCGCCGACACGATCGAGGGTATGCACAAACTCCTCGGCGAGACCGACATGCTGGCGTACTTGGTGATGATGACCCCGCGGCTGATCGAACTCCATCGCGTGCTGAAGCCAACCGGGTCGTTGTATCTGCACTGTGATCCCACGGCCAGCTCGTACCTGCGCCTGATCCTCGACGCGGTGTTCGGGCACGACAATTTCCAGAACGAGATCATCTGGTACTACCGCGGCGGTGGCGTTTCGAAGACGCGGTTCGGGCGACGCCACGACGTGATTTTCTTCTACACGAAGGGGCATACTTGGACGTTCAACGCGGACGCGGTACGCACGCCGTATTCGAAGGAGTCGCTGGAACGGCTTCGCTATAAGGCCCGATCGTTCCGCGGCGCGAAGGTGTACGACGCCTACGAAGCCAATGTGAAGGGGAAACACCCTGACGACGTGTTCATCATGCAGCCCATAATGCCCTCGGCGAAGGAACGCCTGGGTTATCCGACGCAGAAACCGCGCCGACTGCTGAAACGGATCATTGCTGCCTCCTCCAATCCTGGCGATGTCATCCTCGACCCGTTCTGTGGTTGTGGCACGGCCATCGAGGCGGCACAGGCCCTCGATCGCCAGTGGATTGGGATCGACATCACCTACATCGCCGTCGACCTGACCGTGAAGCGTCTGCGTCATGTTTTCGGCGACGACATCACGAAGACGTTCGATGTCGATGGCATCCCGCGGGACATGGGCGGCGCGCAGGCCCTGTTCAAGCGTTCGCCCTTCGACTTCGAGCGGTGGGCAGTGTCGCTGGTCGAGGGCACACCGAACCAGCGTCAGGTGGGCGACAAGGGAATCGACGGTTTCGTCAAGTTCTCAATCGACAACAAGGCCGGGACGGGACGCGCGCTGGTCTCGGTCAAGGGCGGCGCCGTCAACCCCGGCCACGTCAGGGATCTCATCGGCACGATCGACACCCAGAAGGCGGAGATGGGGATCCTAATCAGCATGGACGCGCCCACGCGCGGAATCCGCGATGCCATTGGACACTCGGGCACGTACACGTACCCGATCAACGGCCGCACCTATCCGAAGGTACAGGTGCTGACCATCGAGGAGTTGCTGGACGGCAGACGGCCGGACATGCCGACGCCGCTGCTGCCGTACATCAAGGCGGAACGGGCGGCGCCCGGAACCCAACTGACGCTCGCGCCGACGGGCACGGTAGATGATGAAGGCGCCGACGAAGGTGACGAACTAATCGACGATGAAGATGACGAGGCCGCCGACGATGACGAGGGCGAGGACGCGGACAACGTCGCGCCCGTCCGTGAGTACATCAAACCCGCGACGTACGCGAAGGCGACACCTGAGTCCGCGGTCCCGACGGAGGGCGCACCGGTCGCTGGGAAAGGGAGGCGCCGCGGCAGTCGTCGCCGTGGGGGTCGCGGCGGCGGTGGCGGCCCAACACCCGCGCCGTGATCAAGTGCCCTCCGATCTAGATCCGTGGGCGGGCGTGGCCCCGGCGCTGACGTAGGTCGTGGCGGCGGGAACCCGCAGGAGGCGTCCGGATCGCACCCGCCCTCAACGCGGCGCCGGCAGTGCGGGAACGGTAGCGCCCACGAGGATGCCGCCGTACCTGAACATGACAGGGACGACATTGCCGCCCGCGAAGAGCGTCACTGCACGGCCCCAGTAGAGGATGTGCAGCACTGTCCCGTTCGGCTGTCGCTGCTGCTGTGGCGTTCCCGGTCCCGTGAATAGAATGATCCAGTCGCCGGGGTTGAGCGCTATTCCGCCGAACCAGAACAATGTGTCGCGTACTGGGTACACGGTCGGCCCCTCGGCGGATGTCGGCACGCCAACTGTCATCACGAACTGGCTCATGTCGGTAGCCTGGCTCGCCTGAAGGATGATGCGTTCGCGGTTCGCAATGCCCGCGTCGTACACCCCATGCATTCGGACTTCCCAGATCACCGGCAGGAGCATCAGGCGGGTCTCCTCAGGTCGCGCCACGAAATGACGAGCAGGATTACGCCAATGACCGTCAGGATCACTGCCATTCGCGTGTCCACGCCGTACATCGTTAGACCCGCGCCGAGGCTGATCGCGCCGATCTGTCCAGTGGCCTGCGTGGACCAACGGGTTGTCAATCGCTCACGTAGGACCGCGTTGTCCTGTCGCGCTTCGGCTAGATCCCCCGCCAAGTGTTCATTCGTTTTCCGAAGTGCGCGATTCTCCTCGCGTAGAGCGGCCATCTCTTTCGTCTGCTGGTCGACCCAGTTCGTCGCGACCAGCAGGGCGATCCCACGCAGTCCGCTTTCGGCCGCGGCACGCATCGACTCGGGCAGTTCAAATCCAGCCAGCCCCTCGCCGGGCGTCGGCGGGATGACTGCGGGCAGCCCACGATCGGCAGGCGCCTGACCAGAGGCGGTCGCCTCACCGGTACTCGGAGGCGTCGTCTCGCTTGGGCCGGTCACGCGGGCATCCTACGAGGCCCGCCCGGTCGAGGATCTGACACCAACGCTGACACCAACGCCCGGGCCGCCTGCATATGCCGGGTTGGTCAGGCTCTCGCCGGGTAACGCGCGAACACTTCCCTGACCTCGTCGATGGAGGTGCACCGAAGTAAGTCCGCAGTGACATGATCGAGGACTGCGGTGGAGCGCGAGAGCGGATCGTACCCAGTCCGCAGGTTCCACTGGTTAACGAGAGCGAAGGCGTCAAGCGTAGCGAGTGCCTCGCCGGGCCAGAGTCCGCCCCACTTCATCTTGAGCAGTTTGACTTCGTGACGCGCCATCGAAACCATCACTTGGTCGCCGCTGTCGAGCTTCACACGCGACCACATCCCGGCTGGTCCTGCGGCGACACGTTTCACGACGTAGCTCATACGGAGCGTTTTGCCTCGATGTGGCTCCTCCCAAGCGAGTAGAGGACCGCCGACGCAAGGAAAATCCCGAGGCCGACTCCAAGACGAACGAGCGCCGTGCCCGTGTCGGGCTGCCTCCACCACTCGACTGCGACCCACGCCACGTACCCAAGCGCGGCCCAGCCCATCGCGACACGGAATACTTCTAGGAGAAACCTCACGCCTTCTTCATGCTAGGCGGCGGGTCAAGCATTCTTCGAGTCATCTTTCAACCGCGAGGACGGGTGGTGACTTGGCTAGCGCGGCCGGAGCGGCCAGGCGCCGTCCGCCTGCACCTCTCTGATCGCGGCGCTGTGCATCGCCTTAGTCCTCGCCCTCACGCGGTCCCACCACGGGCGGCCTCGTAGTGCCTGCGGACCTCATCGCGCATCCCCGCGATGGTGATGTACGACCCTAACGTGCTCACGGGCTTGTAT
>JBOGXT010000130.1:0-1718 GCA_050694635.1 Thermoleophilaceae bacterium | reverse complement strand
CCGGCGGCCAGGAAGCGCTCCCACGCCAGCCCGGCGCCGATGCGGTAGGCGCCGAGCAGTGCGTCGAGGCTGCGCCCGGCGCGCATCTCGCCGCGGCCGAGGTTGACGTAGGTCTCGCGACCCGTGGCGCGCGCGGACTCGGGATCCTCGACCGAGGCGACGAACTGGCCCAGCGCGTCCTCCACGCCGGCCCGCAGCGCGCGCCCGAAGGGGCCCTCGAGCGGGCGGGCGTAGTCGGGCACGCCCTCGCTCACCGCGGCGACGATCTCGTCGGCGAGGGCCGGCAGCTCCGGCTGGAGCGCCCGCGCCACCTCCGGCGGCAGCGACTCCCAGGGCCGGTCCGAGATCGGACCGCCGGCCTGCTCGGCCTCCGGCGCCGCCGGCCCGCCGAAGCCGCGCGGCATGCGCTCGGCGAAGGCGTCCCTGGCGCGGGCGCGCCCGGCTTCGAGGAGGTCCGTGATTGCGGGCGGCATTTGCGGGAAACGTACAAGAACCGCGCGCGCGAACGTGGCCGAAGCTCGGAACGAGCGCCGCTTTCGCGCCGTAGCCTCCAGACCCGTGACCCGTTTTCACCGCAACGTCAACATCGCTGCAGTCATCCTCCCGTTCGCGGCCTTCCTCGCGGCGATCCCGATGTTCTGGAACGAGCTCGTCGGCTGGACGGACCTCGCCCTGTTCCTGCTGATGTACGCGATCAGCACGATGGGCGTCACGGTGGGCTTCCACCGCCTCCTGACCCACCGCGCCTTCCAGACCTACAAGCCGATCGAGTACCTGTTCGCCGCGTGCGGCTCGATGGCTGTGGAGGGCCCGGTGATCGGCTGGGTGTCCGACCACCGCCGCCACCACGCGTTCGCCGACGACGAGGGCGACCCGCACAGCCCACACGGGCACGGCGGCGGCTTCTCGGGCACCCTGCGCGGCCTCTGGCACGCGCACCTCGGCTGGCTGTTCGACCACCCGACCGCCGAGGGCGCCGAGAAGTACGCGCCCGACCTCCTCGAGGACCGCGGCATGCGGGTGATCCACAATCTGTTCGCGCCACTCGTGGCGATCGGCCTCGCCGTCCCGTTCGCGCTCGGCTGGCTGATCACGGGCGAGCTGGTGGGGGGCCTGACGGCGCTCTTCTGGGCCGGCCTCGTGCGCATCTTCCTCGTCCATCACGTGACGTTCTCGATCAACTCGATCTGCCACTTCTTCGGGCGCCGCCGCTTCACGACCGAGGACGAGTCGACCAACGTGTTCTGGCTCGCGCTCCCCTCGTTCGGCGAGTCGTGGCACCACAACCACCACGCGTTCCCCCGCTCGGCGCTGCACGGGCTGCGCTGGTGGGAGGTGGACCCGGGCGGCTGGGTGATCCGCGCGATGCGCCGGCTGGGGCTGGCCTGGAACGTGGTGCGGATCACGAAGGACCGCCAGCGGCAGAAGCTGGCCGCCGCCGCCCAGTCTGCCCGCCGTGGTGCCGAAGCGGCCGCCACCGGGAGCGGCGGCTAGAAAGCCGCGTGCAGCAGCTCGAGCAGCTCCGCCTCGCCGGGCGGGTCCGGTGTGTTCGCGAGCGCCGGGTGCACGAGCGCGGCCGAGACGGCCCTCGGTATGTGCTCCTCGGTCACGCCGAGCGTGGCCAGGCGGGTGTGCCCGCAGCGGGCCGCGATCCGCGCGATGTCGCCGGCCGCGGCCTCCGGGTCGCCGCTCCCGTCCCCGAGTGCGCGCGCCAGCTC
>JBOGXT010000129.1:0-10655 GCA_050694635.1 Thermoleophilaceae bacterium | reverse complement strand
AGCGACGGCAGCGGCCGGCCCAGGCGCCGGGCCGTGGCCGCGGGGCCGCCCGCCCGGACCGGATTGGAGCCGGTCCAGGCCTCGTACAGGCTCAGCGCGAGCGAGTAGACGTCGCTCGCCGGCGTGGTGCGGGCGCCGTCGGCCTGCTCGGGCGCCATGTAGGCCAGCGTCCCGACCACGTCGCCCGTACGGGTGAGGGGGTCGCCCTCTGCAGGGTGACCCGCTTCGCGGTCACCCATCGAGCGGACGTGCGCCACGCCGAAGTCCGCCAGCTTCGCAAAGCCGGCCCCGGCGGCCGGATCGGCCACCACCATCACGTTCTGAGGCTTGACGTCGCGGTGGATCACCCCGCGCGCGTGGGCGTGGTCGAGCGCGTCACACAGGGCCATCCCGATCCGGGCCACGTCGCGGTCGGCGATCGCGCCCGCGCGCAGCAGCTCGGCGAGGGTTCGGCCCCGAACGAGCTCCGAGACCAGGTAGACGTCGTGCTCGTCGGCGGCCAGCTCGTAGATCCCGACGATGCCCGGGTGGTTCAGGCGCGCCGCCGCGCGCGCCTCGCGCTCGACCCGCTCGCCGCCGCCGTTCTCGAGCGGGATCGCCTTGACCGCGACCTCGCGCTCGAGCTTCTCGTCCCACGCCAGCCAAACGACGCCGAAGCCGCCCGCGCCGAGCCGCCGCTCCAGCCGGTAACGGCCCAGCACCAGCCGCGGCCCGGGGGCGCCGGGCAGCGCTTCGGTAGGGTCCGAACCACCCATCGGCAGGGTACCCGGCTCCTCCGTGAAGCTGGTCTCGGGACGTTTCATGTCAGGTTCCGTGTTCGGTCCGCGAGGGGCGCGTCCTGCCCCCCGGTCATACTCCCACGCAACCTTGGCAGGCGCCTTCAGGCGCCAGGAGAGGAATCCGCCCTTGTCCTTCCTCGACGAACCGGACGAGCCGGTACGCACGCGGCGCCGCCCGCCCCGCGGGCCTTCGGTCGACCGTCAAACGCTCATGACGCGGCGCGCGGTCGCCGGCGTCGGCGCGCTGATCGTCGTGATCCTGCTCGTCCTCCTCTTCCGCGGCTGCCTCGACGCGCGCAAGGAGAACGCGATGGAGGACTACGCGAACCGGTCCACGGAGCTGCTCAGCGAGTCCAAGTTGGAGGGTGACCAGCTGTTCGAGCTGCTGCAGAGCCAAGGTGGCACCGACCAGGTCGTGGAGATCCAGAACCAGCTGAACGCCTACCGCGTCTCGTCCAGCGACCGGGTCGACCGGGCGCGCGGCCTCGACGTGCCGGACGAGGTGGCGGACGCTCAGCGCTATCTCCTCGACGTGCTTGAGCTGCGCCGCGACGGACTTGCGACGACGGCGGACGCGATGCGCACCGCGCTGGGCGATCAGGACCGCCGCCAGGGCACCGAGGAGGTGACCGAGGCCATGCAGATCTTCCTGGCGAGCGACACCATCGACGTGATCCGCTTCCGGCCGACGCTGCGGGCCGACCTCGAGGACGAGGAGCTAACGGTCCCGGCCTTCCCGCGCAGCGGGTTCGTGCCCGACGTCGAATGGCTCGACGCGGCCTTCGTGGCCGACCGGGTGAACGGTCTGCGCTCGGGCACCGGCGGCGGTGGCGAGGCGGCTGCACCCGGCCTCCACGGCAACGGCCTCGCGGCCGTCTCGCTGGGCGGCACGACCCTCACGCCCGGCGCCGGCGCCACGGTCCAGCTGACCGGCGACCTCGCCTTCGAGATCCAAGTGCAGAACCAGGGGGAGAACACCGAGACCGACGTGAACGTGATCGTGACCGTGGGCGAGGGGGACGACGCGATCGAGCTCGAGGAGCCGATCGACACCATCGCCGTCGGCGAGATCCAGACCGTGACGATCCCACTCTCCGAGCAGCCGCCCACGGGCCAGAACGTGCCGATCACCGTGGAGGTGGAGCCGGTCCCCGGCGAGGAGATGACCGACAACAATGTTCAGGAGTTCTCGGTCATCTTCACGAGATAGATCGCGGCGGTACCCTCAGCCGCCGTGGATGAGCTGACCACCACCCAGGGGATCGTCGCCCTCGCGGCGGCGGGCCTCGCGTTCGTCGTGTTCGTCTGGACGATCGTGCTCGCCGTCAAGCTGCGGCGGCTTCGTGCCGCTCAACGCGCGGTGCTCGGCAACGGGGACTCCGACCTCGTCTCCCACGCGGCCTCCATCCAGGACGCGTTCGTCCAGCTGCGCGACTGGGTCGAGGAGAGCGCGGTCCGGCTCGAGGGCCGCATGGTCACCGCCGAGCACCGCATCGACGGCTGCGTCGCCCACACCTCGCTGGTCCGTTACGACGCCTGGGGAGAGATGTCTGGCCAGCAGTCGAGCACGATGGCGCTGCTCGACGCCAGCCGAAGCGGCGTGGTCGTGTCCTCGATCCTCCACCGCGACCACGCCCGCGTCTACGTGAAGCAGGTGCACGAGGGCGAGTCGGAGCTCGAGCTCTCGCCCGAGGAGCGCGAGGCCATCGAAGCGGCGATGGCCGGCACGCCCGCTTGACCCGCGTGCCGCAGCGCAAGCTTGGCTCGGGGGGCGGCGTTAGAGTCGCGTTTCTCGGGCCCGCCGGAACCTACAGCGAGGAGGCGCTGCGGGCCTCGGCCTCGGACGATGCCGAGGCGATGCCGTACCCGACCATCCACGAGGCCGTCATGGCCGTCGAGGCGGGCGAGGTCGACCGGGCCGTCGTGCCGATCGAGAACGCGCTCGAGGGCGCCGTGGCGGTTACGCTCGACACGCTCGCGCTCGAGGCGAACGGGGTGCGCATCGTGGCCGAGGTCGTGCACCCGATCCATCACTGCGTCGTGGCCGCGCGCGAGCTCGATCTCGCCGACGTCTCCCGGGTGGTCTCGCATCCCCAGGCGACCGCCCAGTGCGCCCTCTTCCTGCGCGAGCGCCTGGCCCACGCCGACCTGGTCATCGCGCCCTCCACGGCGGATGCGGTGCTCTCCGTGCGCGACGCTCGCGAGCCCTCCGTGGCGCTCGGCTCGCGGCTGGCCGCGGAGCTGTACGGCTGCCGCGTCCTGGTGGCCGACGTCGAGGACCACCCCGACAACGCCACCCGCTTCGTCTGGCTCGCACCCGCCGGCGAGGCCGCGGAGCCGGCCGAGGGCACGGCGGCCAGGACGTCCATCGTGTTCTGGGGCGGCGGCGACCAGGCGCCGGGCTGGCTCGTCGGCTCCCTGCGCGAGCTTTCCGACCGCGGCGTGAACCTGACCCGCATCGAGTCACGCCCGCGCCGTACCGCGCTCGGCCGCTACATGTTCTTCGCGGACCTCGACGGTGCCGCCGGTCGTCCGCCGGTCAGCGATGCCCTCGAGGCCCTCCGCGCCCGGGTCGAGGAGCTGCGTGTGCTCGGTTCGTATGCGATCGCCGGCGGCACCCCTGGCTAAACTGACCCGCACCGTGGCGGTCAGCGCGCAACGGATCCTCGGCGCCGAGGCGGGTGACTCGGAACCAGGCCCTGCGCTCGCGCTGCACGCGGCCGGCCGGCCCGCGCAGCGCTCAGGGTCCTCCGGCCGCGTGCTGGTGCTCAACGCCAGCTACGAGCCGATCAACGTCTGCACGGTTCGCCGCGCGGCCGTCCTGATCCTCAAGGAGCGCGCGGAGATCCTGGAACACGGCGACTGGGCGCTGCACGCCGAGAGCCTCACCCTCGCCCGGCCAGTCGTCATCCGGCTGCTCAGCTACGTGCGCATCCCACGTGACGCGCACCGGCGCAAGATCACGCGCCGGGCGGTCTTCGCCCGCGACCGCTGGACCTGCCAGTACTGCGGCCACGAGCGCGGCAACCTCACGGTCGACCACGTGATCCCGCGCTCCAAGGGCGGCTCCTCGGCCTGGGACAACATCGTCACCTGCTGCGCGCCGTGCAACCGCCGCAAGGGGGACCGGCTCCCGCGGCAGGCGAACATGGTCCCCTCCAGCAAGCCGAGCGCCCCCAACGCCTCGATCTTCATCCACGTCGCCGCGCCCAGCATCCCGGCCGCCTGGGAGCAGTACCTGGTGACGGCCTGATGCAGGAGCCGCCACCTCCCGGTCCGCCGGCTCCCGGTCCGCCACCACCGGACGTGCCGCCGCCTCGGCGCGTCGTTCGGGAGGAGCGTCTCGACGACGACGCCCGCCCCGCGTCCGTCGGGGACCTTCGCAGCCTGCGTCGCTGGCTGCTTGTAACCGCGGTCTGGGCGGTGGCCGCCACGGCGATCGCGGTGATCGCGCTGGTAGTGGCGAACCGCGCCGCCGACGAGGAGGAGCGCGCCCGCACGGCGAGCGAGTTGACGCGGGTGCAGCGCGAGCTGAGTGATCGCATCGACGAGCTCGAGGGGCGCGTCGACGAGCTGCCGAAGTCGGAGGACGTCTCGGACCTCGACAACCGGCTGGGCGACGTGGAGCGGCGCGTGGGGCGCACGACCGACCGCCTGGAGCGCCAGAGCGGACGGATCGACGAGCTCGAGACGCGGGTGGAGGAGCTCGAGCAGGCGTCGCAGACGGACACCACCGAGACGGACACCACGGAGACGACGCCATAGAAAGGACGAGGGGCGCCGTTCAGGGCGCCCCTCGCAATTCGCTCTGGACCTGGTCGGCGGCGAACAGGCGGCCGGAGGGACCACTCCCGACCCTCATCGCCGACGGTGCCTCGGGTTGGACTCCGCTAGACGGGGCCCAGCTCCGATCTAACGGCCGGGCACCTCCAGGGTCCCAAGAAATCTGTCAGTCAAGCTCGGACCACCTCCTTTCCCTGGTGAGGTCCAGTAAAGCAAACTCGGCGGCTACTCCTCGTCCGCCGCGTCGGAGGCGGAGTCGTCCGGCGCCTCGGCCGGCTCCGGCGTGACCTGCTCGCCGGGCTGCGCCCCCTCGAGCCCCTCCGGAACCTCGGGCAGCCCCTCCTGCACGTCGGCGCTCGTATCGGTCGTCGTCTCCATCACCAGCGCGACGGCGCTGACCTGGTCGTCCTCGCGCAGGTTCATCAGCCGCACGCCCTGCGCCGGCCGGCCGTGCCTCGAGATGCCGCGCACCGACGTGCGCTGCACCATGCCGTTCTGCGAGATGAAGACGAGGTCGTGGTGCTCGCGCACGATCAGCGCTCCGGCGAGCCCGCCCTTCTTCTCGGTCAGGCCGATCGTCTTGACGCCCATGGTGCCGCGGCCCTTGACCGGGTACTCCTCGATCGCCGTCCGCTTGCCGTAGCCGTTCTCGGTCACGACCAACAGCTCGGTGTCAGGCCGCACGACGTCCATGGCCAGCACGCGGTTGTCGCCACGGTCGACGTTCATGCCCCTCACGCCGCCGGTGTCGCGGCCCATCGGGCGCACCTGGTCCTCGTTGAAGCGGGCGGCCTGGCCGGAGCGCGAGACCATGATGATGTCGTCCTCGCCGCTGGTGCGCCGGACGGCCACGAGCTCGTCGTCGTCGCGGATCTTGATCGCGATGATGCCGTCGGCCTTGATCGGCGTGTTGTAGGCGCCGAACTCGGTCTTCTTGACCATCCCCTTGCGCGTGGCGAAGACGAGGTACCTGCCCTCGTTGAAGTCGCGCGTGGCCTGCACGGCCTGCACGCGCTCGCCCTCGCGCAGCGGCAGCACGTTCACGAGCGCGCGGCCCTTGGCCGTGCGCTGGGCCTCGGGCAGCTCGTACACCTTCTGGCGGTAGACCTTGCCGCGGTTCGTGAAGAAGAGGAGGTAGTCGTGCGTCGAGCAGACGAAGAGGTGCTCGATGTAGTCCTCGTCCTTCATGTCCATCCCCATCACGCCGACCCCGCCGCGCTTCTGCTGGCGGTACGTGGCGAGCGGCAGCGACTTGATGTAGCCCGAGTGCGTGATCGAGATGACCATCTGCTGGTCGGCGATCAGGTCCTCGACGTCGATCTCGTCCTCGGAGTGGGTGATCTGGGTGCGCCGGTCGTCGCCGTAGCGCTCCTTGATCTCGAGCAGCTCCTCCTTGATCAGCCCCATCACCCTGGCCTCGTCGCCGAGGATCTCGCGCAGCTCCTTGATCCGCTCGAGCGTGTCGGCGTGCTCCTGCTTGACCTTGTCCGCCTCGAGCGCAGTGAGGCGGGCCAGGCGCATGTCCAGGATCGCCTGGGCCTGGATGCGCGACAGCTCGAAGCGCTCCATCAGCCCGTCGCGGGCGACCTCCGGATCGCTCGAGGCGCGGATCAGCTCGATCACCGCGTCGATGTCCGCGATCGCGACGAGCAGGCCCTCGAGGATGTGCAGCCGCGCCTCGCGCTCGCGCAGCTCGTGCTTGGTGCGCCGCACGATGACGTCGCGCTGGTGGTCGACGTAGTTCTTGACGATCGGCAGCAGGCCGAGCGTGCGCGGCACGCCGTCGACCAGCGCGACCATGTTGACGCCGAAGGTCGTCTGGAGCGACGTGTGCTTGTAGAGCTTGTTGAGGGCGACCTTGGGGATGGCGTCGCGCTTGAGCTCGATGACGAGCCGGATGCCCGAGCGGTCGGACTCGTCGCGCAGGTCGGAGATCTCCTTGATGCGCCCGTTCTGGACCTGCTCGGCGATCTTCCGGATCAGGCCCCCGCCGTCGCCGCGCCCGTCGCCCTTGGCGACCTGGTACGGCATCTCGGTCACGATGATGCGCTCCTTGCCGCGCTCCATCGGCTCGATATGCGCCCGGCCGCGCACCACCACCCGGCCGCGGCCGGTCTCGTAGGCCTCGCGGATGCCGCCGTGGCCGACGATGATCCCGCCGGTGGGGAAGTCGGGGCCCTTGATGTGTCGCGTCAGGCCGGCCAAGTCGATCTGCGGATCGTCGATGTAGGCCACGACCGCGTCGATCGACTCGCGCAGGTTGTGCGGAGGGATGTTGGTGGCCATCCCCACGGCGATGCCCGACGCGCCGTTGACGAGCAGGTTCGGAAAGCGCGCCGGCAGGACGAGCGGCTCCTGGCGCGACTCGTCGTAGTTGGGACCGAAGTCGACGGTGTCCGCGTCGATGTCGCGGAGCGTCTCCGTGGCCAGCCGCGCCAGGCGCGCTTCGGTGTTGTGGCTGACGAACCCGTTGGTCAGGAACGAGTGATCGTCGCTGTCGACCTTCAGCGAATAGACCGGCCGAACGCCGCCATCCTCGATCGCCTCGACGGTGGCGTAGTAGTAGTCGCCGCTGACGAGCGGCTCTATCACGCCGCGCACTTCCTCGGAGCCGATGCGCTCGAGCGTCGCCGTACCGCCCTGCTCCCAGCGCTCGATCCGGTCGACGTTATGGCGGTTGAGCCAGTCGCGGTCCGAGCAACGTCCACCCGCCTCGGAGCGGATGTACTCGGCGACGTACGGCACGTAGTCGCGGCTCAGTGCCCGACTGGTGTCCGGCATCCCCGCCAGCGCGCCTTCGAGCTTCCGCTGCTTCCAGCCGATGAAGCCGACCCGCTCCGCGAACAGTCGAGCGTCGCGGCGGTTCGAGACGACCACCTTGAGCTCGCCCTTGTCATACCGGCAGATCCGCGCCGCGATCCCGAACTCCAGCAGCAGCATCTGGACCTCGCGGGCGAGCTCCTCGCTGTAGGTGGAGTACGAGATCTGGATGCTGCTTCGAGGCAGCAGCGACGACGAGCCGTCCCCCGTGAAGAGGGCCTCGAGGAAGGCGCGCTTCGCCGCCGGGCCGGATAGCCAGATGAACTCCGGCACGCGCTTCTCTCGCGCCCTCCCGGCTAGGTCGGCGAGCGGGCTGTGCCTCAGGTGCTCGAGGTTCTGAACGTCCAGCTCCCAGAGCTGGCTGCCCGACGCGATCTGGCGCTGGTAGACGTACCGGCGACCGCCCACGACGGCGTCGTAGGCCTCGACCACCGCGGAGAAGAAGTCGGTGTCCACGTTGTTCAGGCCGGCTCGGCCGTCGGAGATCCAGCCCTCGGCGACGAAGGCGCCGGCGAGGAAGGCCTCCTGCCACCGACGCTCGCCGAGCTCGATGCCGCCGTCGCGCGGCATCCGGGCCATGGCGACGCGGTCGCCCGGCCGCAGCTCCTCCAGCAGCTTCCACAGGAGCATGGGGACGCCCGCGACGGAAACCAGGCAGAGAACGGGATGGTTGTGCGTGCCGGCGAGCTCGTGGCCCTCGGCTGTGCGCAGCCTCAGGGTGGGGTGCTCGCCCGAATGGAACAGCGTGGAGGCGCGCACGGGACGTCCCAGCCGGTCGAGCACGTCCAGGTCGATCTCGTGGTCGGACTCGGGGTCAACTCCCGGTGCGATCGAGTCGATGCGCACCGTCCCCTCGGCCGTGGCCACGCGCGTGTCGCCGGTGACGCAGTAGCGCATCGCCGCCGGTGGATCGCTGTCGATCGAGCCGAAGTTGCCCTGGGGCTCGACCAGGGGGTAGCGCATCGCGAAGTCCTGGCCCAGCCGGACCAGGGTGTCGTAGATCGCGGCGTCGCCGTGGGGGTGGAACTGACCCATGACGTCGCCGACCACACGGGAGGACTTGCGGAACGGCCGGGTCGGCTGCAGGCCGGCCTCGTGCATCGAGAACAGCACCCGCCGGTGGACGGGCTTGAGGCCGTCGCGCACGTCCGGCAGCGCCCGGCCCACGATCACGCTCATGGCGTAGTCGAGGTAGGAGGAGCGCATCTCCTCCTCGAGCCCGCGCGGCTCGATGTTCCCGCCTGTCAGCTGGTCGATGCTCACGCGTGAAGTCTCCTGGAGGCGCTATCGATCTCGATTCTGTGCGAAAACCAAGCCTGGCCAGGACGCAGGGAGCGGACAAGGCTCTGCCTGTCCGCGACCGAGGACGCCGCCAGGCGCAGGTTTGCAGCCTCAGACATCGAGGTTCGTCACCTCTCTCGCGTGAGTCTCGATGAACTCCCTGCGGGGCTCGACGGCGTCACCCATCAGCATCGAGAAGACCTGGTCGACGGCGCTGGCGTCGTCGATCGTGACGAGCTGGAGCGTCCGCTTCTCGGGGTCCATGGTCGTCTCGTAGAGCTGGTCGGCGTTCATCTCGCCGAGGCCCTTGAAGCGCTGTAGCGGCACGCCGTCGCGCGCGATCTCGAGCACCTTGGTGCGCAGCTCCTCGAAGGAGAGGGCGTCGCCGTCGCGCTTGCCCAGCACCACGTGGAACGGCGGCGTGCCGGCGAGCGCCTCGAGCTCCCCGTGGATCTTCACGAAGCCCGCGTACTCCGGCGTGGCGAACATGGCGCGGGGCAGCCGGTAGGTCTGCGCCGTGCCGGTCTTCTTCTCGATCACCCGCGCGACCAGCTCCGTCGGGTCCTGCGACAGCAGCTCGGTCTCGTAGGGCTCTCCCTCGGGGTCCTCGCCCTCGAGCAGCGCGATCACGCTCTCGGGGTCGGAGGCGCCCTCGTCCAGGATGGCCGACTCCTCCAGGAAGGTGACGGTGTCGTGGCCGAAGCCGGCGCGCAGCGCGGAGGCCCAGCCCTCGTACTGCTTGAGCAGCCGCCCGTAGCGCTGCCAGCGCGCGTGCGTGAGGGCGAACTCCCGCTTCTCGCGGTCGGTCACCTGCATGTTCTCGAGCTTGTCGCGCAGCAGCACCTCCTCGAGCTCCGACTCCCGCTCGATGTAGACGTCCTGCTTGCCGGACTTGACCTTGTACAGCGGCGGCTTGGCGATATAGACGTAGCCCGCCTCGATCAGGTCCTTCATCTCGCGGTAGAGGAACGTGAGGACGAGTGTGCGGATGTGGGCGCCATCGACGTCGGCGTCGGTCATCACGACGACCTTGTGGTAGCGCGCCTTCTCGAGGTCGAACTCCTCGCGGATGCCGGTGCCGATCGCGGTGATCAGCGCCTGGATCTCCTTGTTCGAGAGGACCTTGTCGATCCGGTTCTTCTCGACGTTGATGATCTTCCCGCGCAGCGGCAGGATCGCCTGGGTGTTGCGGTCGCGGCCCTGCTTGGCCGAGCCGCCGGCGGAGTCGCCCTCCACGATGAAGATCTCGGCGAAGGCGGGGTCGCGCACCGAGCAGTCGGCGAGCTTGCCCGGCAGCGTCGAGTTCTCGAGCGCCGACTTGCGCCGCGTGAGGTCGCGCGCCTTGCGGGCGGCGTCACGGGCGCGCGCGGCGTCCACGGACTTGCGGATGACCGTGCGCGCCTCGCCGGGGTTCTCCTCGAGGAACTCGGCCAGGCCCTTGTTGACCGCGGCCTGGACGAAGCCCTCCACCGGCGGGTTGCCGAGCTTGGTCTTCGTCTGGCCCTCGAACTGGGGGTCACGGATCTTCACCGAGATGATCGCGGTGAGGCCCTCGCGCACATCCTCGCCCTGGAGGTTGGGGTCCTTCTCCTTCAGCTCGCCGGTCTGGCGGGCGTACGCGTTGATCGTGCGGGTGAGCGCGGAGCGGAAGCCGGACAGGTGCGTGCCGCCCTCGTGCGTGTTGATGTTGTTGGCGAACGAGAGCATCGCCTCTTGGTAGGAGTTGTTCCACTGCATCGCGACCTCGACCTCGCCGATGTCGCTCTCGTCCGCGACGTAGACGACCTTCTTGTGCAGCGGCTCGCGTGTGCCCTGGCTGTGCAGGTAGTTGACGAAGTCGACGATGCCGCCGTCGTACTGGAAGGTCGTCTCGAAGCGCTCGCCGCGCTCGTCGCGGAAGTCGATCTTGAGGCCCTTCGTGAGGAATGCCATCTCGCGAAAGCGCTGCTCGAGCACGGTGCGGTCGTACTCGATCGTCTCGAAGATCTCGAG
>JBOGXT010000128.1:0-4989 GCA_050694635.1 Thermoleophilaceae bacterium | reverse complement strand
GCTTGAGCGTGCCCGTCAGGTGACGGCGGCCGAACGGCTCGACAACGTCCGGTACGAGCTAGGCGACGCCCAGGTGCATTGCTTCGACCCGCCAGGCAGCTTCGACGTGGCGATCAGCCGCTTCGGGACGATGTTCTTCTCCGACCCGGCCGCCGCGTTCGCCAACATCGCCGCTGCCCTTCGACCCGAGGCGCGGCTGGTGCTGCTCGTCTGGCAGCGACACGAGCACAACGAATGGGCGCGGGCGATCGACGCCGCGCTGGGCGACGCGGCGCAGCCACGGCAGCCGGGCGCGGACCCGTTCTCGCTCGGCGATGCCGAAGCCACCGCGAGCATGCTCGGAGGGCGCCGGCTTCGACGGGGTGCGCTTCGAGGACGTCCACGAGCCGGTCCTCTATGGACACGACCTCGACGCCGCGCTCGCCTTCGTCCGCGGCTTTCAGGACACGAGCGTGGCCCTCGCGAGCCTGAGCGACGGCGACGCGGCTCGTACCGTCGAGCGCCTGCGTGAGACGCTCGCGGCGCACTACAGCGACGAGCGCGGCGTGGTCCTCGATTCGCGTTCCTGGTTGATCACGGCCCGGCGACGCCGCTAAGACATTCACAACACGCGCCAAGGGCCCGGGTTTGGCCGGCTCGGTCGGCACAGGTGACCCGGCCCCCGCTTCGCTTTCTCTTTGGTAACTGTTCAGGTGGTGGGAGTTCAGTCCCCGCCCCGGCGGCGGTATGCGGCGAGCAGGCGTGTGGTGAGGGGGTCGCCGTGCAGGTCGATGTCGAGCAGGGCGATTTCGTGAAGTCGCCCGGCGCGTTCACATGTCGCGATCAGCTCTCGACGAGCGTTGCTCGTGGCGACGGATAGCACCTTGACCTCTTCGCCGATGACGGCGCCACGGCAGGGGAATTTGGCGTCGTGGAAGGCGTTCTCGAATGCTGTTAGCTGCTCGTCTTCGTCGTAGCAGTCGATGGTGATCTCGGCGATCAGGTTGTCGAGTTCGGGGTCGGGTTGAGGGACTGGGCTGATGGCGGGATCGTCTCCTTAGCGGTGGCTGTCAGGCGGCTGGGGTGAGCCTGTCGAGGACGAGTGGCGGGCAGCGGATCTCGCCGCTTTTGAAGCGCCCGACCGGGCGGTGGACGCAGACCGTGGCGCCGTGCTCGTCGAGCTCGATGACGGTGCCTTGGATGCCGTGCAGGTAGCGGGGGCTGGCGTGGTGGTTGATGCGCACCCGGTCGCCGACGTTCAGCATGGCGAGCGCTTCGTGCGAGCTGATCGTCTGCAGCAGCTCGTAGCGCGCGCGGATCGCTTCGGCGATCGCGGGCAGGTGCGGGTCCAGTTCGCCGGCGGCGATCTGGTCGAGCAGCAGACGCTCAGGCTCCGCGACGTCTGCTGGCCGGCTGTTGGTCTGCCGCGGAGCCTGCGGTTGGGGTCGGGGCCCCTCGCGCGCTCGTCGGCGGGAGCGTTTGCTCATCGTGGTTTCAAGCATCGCGGCCGGTGCGGATCGAAATTGGTCAGCCCGGCGCGGGCGCGGGCAGCCACGGCCGGCCGACGGTGAGCTGGGCGAGCAGCTCGAGCGGACGGTGCCCCTGCTTGCGGGCGGTCGAGAGGTAGGAGCGGATCTGAAGGAACCGCTCGGCGCCCGCGCTGGTGCGCCAGCAGCCGGAGATCTTCTGCTGCAGCTTTGACCATGCGGATGTCCCGCTCGGCCTGGTTGTTTGAGAACGGGACGCGAAAGTCGTGGGCGAAGCGCAGCACCTCGTCCCGCTGGCCGTCGAGGCGGCGCAGCAGGTTGGCGGACTTCGAGCGGGCGATCGGGCCGCGGGCGCCGCTGCGTTCGGCGGGCGGCGGGTTCTGCTCGTGCCCGGCGGCGATGATCCGGCCGTAGCGGGTCTCGAGCCCGGCCAGCGCCGTGGGCTCGAGGCGCTGCGCGCCCTGCTGCTCGGCGATCTCGACCGCCTGCTTTGTCTCGCACAGGGAGCGCCGCCATCTCCGCCGCCCAGCCCTGGCCGTCGGGATCGCGCTCGCTCACCCCCGCGAGCTCGCGCAGGTGGTGGCCGTTGCACAGCGCGTGGGCGGCATCCTCGTAGCGGCGATACGGCGCCCAGCCGTCGTGCACGGCGACGCCCTCGAAGCCGGGCATAACGCCGGCGGCGTCGATCCCCTCGCAGCCGCGCCGCTCGTGCGCCGCATAGAGCGTCGGCGTCGCGGTCGAGGCGGAGTGGACCCAGCGAAGCTTGCCCTCGATCCGCCCGCCGGTCTCGTCGAAGTGCACGACCGGCTCGCGCCGCAGCAGCGCGCGCAGGTGCTCGCCGAAGTCGGCCAGGCCGCCGGCCGCCTCGTCGACCCACGCCTTCAGCGTCCCCGTCGAGAGGCTGGCGCCGGCCAGGTCGGCGAGCAGCTGGCAGGCGCGCTCGTAGGGCAGGTGCTGGTGGACGACCAGATAGACGCCCAGCGCCCGCAGCCGCGGGCCGTACTGGGCCGGAGCGCCAACGCCGGCCGGGAAGCTAGCGGCGGTGACGTGGCCGCAGCGGCAGCGGCGGCGCTCGGCGACGTGCTCCACCACCCGCAGGCAGACCTCCTCGGGCAGGTCGAACACCTGGCGCGCCTCGCCGCCGCCGAGCGGCTCGCCGTCGGCGAGGTCGGCCTCGCAGGCCCCGCAGCGCGCCGGCGTGTGCACGACCCGCTCATCCGGCTCCTCCAGCCGTTGCAGGTGATGCCCCGGGGCGCCCAGCTGGCCGCCCGGCCGCCGACCCGAAGCGCGGCGCGGGCTGCGCTTCGCCGCCGGCTTGGCGTAGCCGTCAGACGAGGGCGGACGCGAGGAGTTGCGCGAGTTCTGCCCCAGGCGCGCCTCAAGCTCGGCGATCCGCGCCCCCTGTTCGGCGATCCGCGCCTCCAGCCGCGCGATCACCGCAGCGACCGCGTCCCGCCCCTCGGCGACCAGCGACTCGATCTCGGCCCCCACCACACACCACAGATTCCCTGCAAACCAGCCGAATCCTCGCTATGTCAACCGCGCCCCACCGCCCGCAACGTCGGGATGGGCTCAGCCGACCTGAACAGTTACTCTCTTTGAATGGTTAGGGGCTGTCAACCTCCTTCGTCGTCTGTCGAGGAATGCTCATTTCTCTTTCGGCGCTGGCGGCGCACCATCTCGGATCGAAGCTGTCCCGGCTTCTCAATTCGCGTGCGGGCCGTCAGGCGGCCAGAAAGCAGAGGGAGCTGGCCGGGACAAGGTCAGTGCGCGACCGGCTGGGCTTGAACGGCTCTTCGCGACTGAGGACGTGCCAGGAGGCGATCAGGACCTTGCGGGCGACCGCCGACTTGGCTGGGTTCGCCTTGCCGGTGCGGGATTTGACATCCGAGTAGAGGCGGTGCCATGGGTTGGTCTCCCGCCAGGCGCCCTGAGCGGCCTCGACCGCGGCGAAGCGCAGCGTGCGCGAGCCGGCCTTCGATAGCTCGCCCGAGCGCGAGCGCTCGCCCGACTGCGTGACGCGCGGCGCGAGGCCCGAGTAGCCGATCAGCTTGCGCGGACTAGCGAAGCGGGCGACGTCGCCGATCTCGGCGGCGATCGTCAGCCCGAGCACGGGGCCGATGCCGGGGATCGTCGAGAGCAGTGCGACCCTGCGGTCGGCGCGCGCCAGCGGCCCCAGCTCGCGGTCGAGCGGGGCGATCCGCTCGTCGAGCAGCTCGATCAGCTCGAGCGCCTCCGCCACCGAGCGGCGCCAGACCTCGGGGACGCCGCGGGCCTCGAGCAGCTCCATGGCATCGGCCCGACGCAGCCGTGCGAGCGGGATCCTGAGGCCCCACTGCGTGAGCAGGCCAAAGACGCGGTTCTTGGCCGAGGTCCTGAGCCGGACGAGGTGGAGCCGGCGCTTGAGGCGCTCGCGCAGGGCGCGCTCCTCGAGCGAGGGGATCCAGAGCGCCGGCACGAGCTCGCGGCGGCAGAGCTCGGCCAGCACGCGCGCGTCAACTCTGTCGGTCTTGCAGGCGAGCGGGGCGACGTTCTTGACCTTGCGCGCGTCCGCCACCTCGACCTGCCACCCAGCGCCGGCGAGCCGGTCGCGCACCCAGACCGCGCCGCTCATCATCTCGAGGCAGGCACGCACCTCCGGCCCCAGCGCGATCACGAGCCGAGCCAGACCGTCTTCGTCGGCTGGCACGAATCCCTCGCCTGAGACCGTCCCGTCCGCCTGCTTGGCGCACCACGCAGCGCGTCGATACGCCCAGTCGATTCCGACATACTGCATCCGGGCCTCCTAGCGTCTGACTGCGTTACCAAGCGCCAGTTTGTCGGCGCCTGGGGGCCCCCCGTTCATCGGATTCGCGTGGCTGCGACACTCGCCACGGTCGCCACCCAGTAGGAGAGAGCCCAGAGTGCTGGATTCCCATGCGAGCGCAACTCTCGCCAGTCGGCGGGAGAGTGCTGCTTCGCGCGAAGAGCACGCGCCGGCAACGCCGACGGGCGTGGGGCCTCAATTCAAGTCGTCTAGTGGCTCGCCGAGGCGACTAAGCAGTGAAACGCAACGAGGCAGCGGTGAGCCCAGGCCGCGCGATACTGCGCGTATGAAGCTGCAGGCGACGATCCTCATTTCCTACCGGGCCGACTCGTTCGGCGACGCTGGCGGCGCGCTCGACGACGTCCTCCAACGCGCCCGTGAGCGCGACGACGTCGAGATCGACGGCATCCAGCTCAGTACCCCGGCGAGCGCCGGACCGGTCAGCCTTCCATACGTCGAGAGGCCGCCCGCCCCGCCGCAGCGAGTGCCGCACCCGCTGCCCGACGGTGAGCGCAACTGACTGCCGCTCCAACTCACGGACGACGGCGAAGAGCACCAGTCCTTGGCACTCAAGCTCCCTTCGATGCCGCTTCGCGCGACGAGCGGAAGCGCCGATCGAGACGACTCGCGGTCAATCGAGCCTCGGAGCAGTACAAGGACGTGGCGGGCGGCGCGTCGGTTCCGGCGCTCTCAACCCGCTCTACTTGCCGGGCCGAC
>JBOGXT010000127.1:0-1876 GCA_050694635.1 Thermoleophilaceae bacterium | reverse complement strand
GTCCACCGCGGGCCGCTCGCCGAGCGCCGCGGCGACGGCCTCGCGCGTGAGGTCGTCCTCGGTCGGGCCGAGGCCGCCGGTGACCACGACGAGGTCGCTTCGAGCGAGCGCTCGCTCGATCGCTTCGGTGGCGCGGCCGAGATTGTCCCCGACCGTGGTGTGGTGGTGGCAGTCGATGCCGAGCGTGGCCAGCCGGCCGGCGAGGTACGCGGCGTTGGTGTCGACGATCTGGCCAAGCAGGAGCTCGGTGCCGACGGAGACGAGCTCGGCGCGCACGCTAGGAGCGGCGGCGCGGCGCGCCAGGAGGAGCCCGGCGGCCGGCGCGGCGCGAGGACTGGCACGCCCCTTGCAGCGCGACGCTACCGAAAGACCGAATTCCCAACCCTTCCCTTCCTCAACCACGAGACCCCGCCCTTGAGGCGGGGTTTTGTGGGTCTGGGGTACGATACCGGCCGCCCCAGAGCCGGACGGAACCGCCGCCGAGCGTTGTCCGTACGGCCGTGCGTCGACACAGAGACAGAGAGATGAGCGTGGAGGTGCCCGGTGGCCAGTGGCTACTGCGTGAAGTGCAAGGCCTCGCGCGAGATCAAGGACGCGAAGCAGATCACCATGAAGAACGGCCGACCGGCGACCCAGGGCGTGTGCCCGGTCTGCGGCACCAAGATCTTCAAGATCGGCGCCTCGAGCTAGCCGACCCGGCCTGGCCTGGCGCGCCGCCTGCAGCTTCGCCAGGCACCACGCAGGAGGGAGCCATCCGATGAAGGTCAGCCTGATCATGACCCGCGAGCCGGCGACGCTGGCGCCGACGGCGACCTGCGGCGAGGCGGCGACGCTGATGAAGCAGGAGGACTGCGGCTCGATCCCGATCGTCGAGGACGCGACGCTCGTCGGGATCGTCACCGACCGCGACATCGTCCTCCGCGGCGTCGCCGCTGGCAGGGACCCCAAGACCCTGCCGCTGTCCGAGGTCATGAGCGCCGACCCGATCACGATCTCGCCCGAGGCCGGCGTCGACGAGGCCTCGGACCTCATGGCGAAGCACCAGGTGCGCCGCCTGCCGGTCGTCGAGGACGGCCGCCTGGTCGGCATGGTGGTCATCGGGCAGGTCGCGCGGCGCGACGACCACGGCCAGACCGGAGCGACGCTCAAGGAGATCAGCGAGCCGAAGAAGCGGGTCCGCACCGGCGCCCCTTAGCGCGCCCGAGCGAGCGGGCGGTACGCGATCGGCGGCGTAAAATGCCGTGCGGGCCAGTAGCTCAGCGGTAGAGCAGGGGACTCTTAATCCCTTGGTCGTGGG
Source organism: Thermoleophilaceae bacterium (assembly GCA_050694635.1). Lineage (GTDB taxonomy): Bacteria > Actinomycetota > Thermoleophilia > Solirubrobacterales > Thermoleophilaceae > JACVRW01. The sequence goes on along the minus strand of JBOGXT010000127.1, from coordinate 579 downwards.
TTCGAATCCCTCCTGGCTCACCGACAGCACGTGCGCGCTTCCGCGATCCCGGAACACGATCGCGGCGCGACGGTGGGCGCAGTGCCCACGACGCGATACAGATCAGGCCGAAGATGGCCGGATGTCGCTTGCCAGGAGGAAGGGACCAGCCCTTGCCACGAAATAGGGACCACCCTCGGGCCCCTCGGTGCGACGCCATATTGATAGATGCTTCGACCTCGGCGGTCAACCACAGCGACTGGCCGTAGAGCGAGGTCGAGCGACGAAGGGGGTCCGCGTGAGATGAGACCTTGGATCCCGACGACGTCACGTCCGACCGCGTGTCGTAGGTCAGGGTCGATCACTTGCCGCCGTCCTGGGGCTTCCTGGCGCCTCGTTCTCGGGCACGGATGCGCCGCGGCGCGGCGGAAGCCGCCTGTGGCGTCAGCGCGGTCATCGCGACCGCGGCGGCCGCGGGCGTCGTAGCGCCTCCGCTCCACTGTCGTCGCGTCCGGACTGCGGCTTCTGGTGGCGCCGGTACGAATCGCCCTCGAGGACGAGCTCGTACGCGGCGTTGAGCAGGCGGTCGACCGCGGACTG
>JBOGXT010000126.1:0-6923 GCA_050694635.1 Thermoleophilaceae bacterium | reverse complement strand
GCGCCAGCGCGAGCGGCGCGAACTTCGCCGCTGCGCCGAGGCCGACCGCGACGCCGCCGGCGACCGCGGAGCGGCCCGCGAACGCGAGCAGCGCGCCGATGCAGGCGAGGGCCACCAGCGTGTCGTTCGAGTTCGTCTCGAGCACGAACGCGGTGTACGGGTAGGCGGCCCATGCCCAGGCGAACGCCATCCCGAGCGCCTTGCCCTCGCGCCCCGGCCGCAGCGCACGCCCGAGCAGCAGCAGGCCGCCGATCGCGAGCAGGTCGAAGGCGATCGCCGCGCCGTGGGCGGCCGGCAGGTCGTCCCAGGCTCCGCTCCACCGCAGCGCCTGCTCGAACGGCACGTAGAGCAGGTAGTTGACCGGGCCATAGGTATCGCCGCGCTCGACGTCCTCGGAGAAGCCCGCGCCGTACAGCTCGTCGCCGTCGACCACCCGATCGGCGCCGATCACCCCCGCGTAGCCGACGTCGATGACGTTCGAGTCGACCGCGTTGAGCGCCACCCGGAAGGCGACCAGGACCACCAGCGCCACCGCCAGCCAGGCGAGCGGGACGTGCGGCACGAGGCGCCCGAGGCGCTCGCGCGGGCGAAAGCCAGCCAGCAGCACACGCACCAGCAGATAGAGCAGCACGGGGTACACGAGCGGCACGGACACGCCGATCTCGCCGCGGTTGAAGAACACGTGCGAGACGCCGAAGGCGAGCAGCACCAGCAGGTCGAGGTGAAGCAGCCGGAACGGCCGCCGGAGGTCGAGGAACGGCAGCACGAACAGCAGGCAGAGCGGAATCCACACCCATGGCACGTTCAGCTTGCGCCCGAAGGCGCCCGCATACCCGCGTGCCATCCGCCAGGCGACCTGGTGGCCGCTCCACTGCTCGACGACTGCCCCGCTGCGGTCGTCCAAGTGGACCTGCACGACCTCCCGGCCGTCGCGGAAGAAGCTGACCTGCCACCGCCCGGCGCCGCGCGTGTAGGCGGTGGACTCGAGCCTGCCGTCGCCGCGCGCCTCGCGCACCTTCTCCGCTCGCGCCGCGATGCGCTCGACCTCCCGCGCGCTGCGCTCGAAGAAGCGGGGCGGCTCGGTCTGGAACCTCGGGAGCCGCGGGTCCTGCGCGGCCGCCCCCGCCGGGAGCGCCAGCGCCGCCAGGCACGCGATCAGCGCCGCGATCAGTCCCGCGCGAACTCGAGCGCGAAGCTCCACATCTTGTTCCCGATGAAGTTCAGCGGCGTGGCCGCCACGATCGAGAGGGCCTGCGCGGGAAGCTCGGGCATCTCGGCCACGCTGACCAGCAGCTCGAGGATGCTCGCGGCGAAGAGGAACGCGGCGATGCTGACCGTGAAGAAGCGTGCCGCCTGGAAGCCGGCGTGGCCGCCGCGCGCGCGGAAGGTCCAGTGGCGGTTCCACCAGAAGTTGTTCAGCACCGCCACCACGAAGGCCGCGGTCGCCGCGGCGAGGTGGTGCAGGTCGAGCACCTCGACGCACAGCGCGAAGACGCACAGATTCACCACGTAGCCCGAGGCGCCGACGGCGCAGAACTTGACGAGCTGGACCCAGTTGTGCGGCCGGCGCAGCCCGGCCCGCACCCGCAAGTGGAGCCGCTCGCTCACCCGCGCAACGGTACACCGAAGTGCTCGAGCACCAGCGGGGCGACGTCGGTCAGCGCCCACTCCTGACGATCGGGCACGTCCATGCCGCCAACGAGCAGCACGCCCTCCGAGTCGTCGCGGTGCAGCGAGCCGTGGCTGCCGCCGCCGACGTGGTCTGCCCCGCCCCAGTCGACGAACTCGAAGCCGGGCTCGGCCGACACGAGCACGTCCCCGGAGTGGGGGCACTCGAGCGCCGACCAGAGGCGGTTTAGGCCGTCCGGGTAGGTCGCGCTGGCGACGAGCCCATCGGCCGCGTCCAGGCGCAGGACGGCGTGCTCGCCCTCGACGGTCCAGCCCCGCCCGCGCCGGTCACGCAGCGGCCCGTCGGGGGAGAAGCGCAGCTCGCCGCGCTCGCTTCGCACCACGGCCCCGCCGTCGGCGCGCCAGGCGATCAGGTCGATGCCGTCCGCCCCCGCCAGCGTGTCCACCGCGGCGCCGGCCAGCTCCGCGCGACGGGACTCGTCCAGTGCATAGACCATCGCCGAGCGCGCGGCCGGGCAGACGGCCAGCTCGGCCTCGGTCGGCGCCGGGTCCGCCGGCGTGAGGACGCGGGCGTCGGCCAGGGCGCCGGCCAGGTTCACGCTCTCCTCGACCTTGGTCTGCGAATGGTCCGACATCACGATCAGGGCGTGCTCCTCGAGGAAGGCCTCGACGCCGCCTGCCACGTGCATGATCCGCTCGAGCGCCCGGTCGGCCTCCGCGATCGACACCACCTGGCCCTCCGGCCCGGCCTTGTGCGAGTGGGTGTCGTTGTCGGGCAGCGAGAAGAGCAGGAAGTCGAACAGGTCGTGCTCGACCAGGTAGGCCCCGACGCAGCCGGTGTGGCGATCGCGCTGGCCGGGCATCCCGAGTGCGGAGGTGCAGCCCGTGTTTCGCGAGTCGAACAGGTCGGCGTAGAACAGCTCGCGCGCGCCGTAGACCGGGTGGCGGAACTGAGCCGCCTCGGCGATGCGGCGGTAGACGCTCGCGCCCGACGGGTCATGGCGGGTGCGGCCGCGGTAGATCAGGTAGGTGGTGCAGGCGGTCCGGAGGTCGGCGTCGTCGAGGTGCTCGAACACCGTCCTGTGCGCACGAGTCAGGTGCGCCATGTTCATGTTGTAGACGGTGTCGTAGAGCGAGCGGACGACCCCGAAAACCCGCGTGGCCTGGAACGAGGACCCGTACTCGACGTAGCGCTCCTCGCCGCGGTGATACCAGTTCATCGACGGGATGTGGTGCTCGCCGGGCCCGTACCCCGTCGCGATCGCGGCGCTCGCCACCGGGGTGACCGAGGGGAAGGTCGAGAGACAATCGCGGATGTAGGTGCCGCGGTCGCGCAGCGCCGCCAGCGCCGGCGCGCGGCCCTCCTCGATCGTCAGGTCCAGCATGTCCGGCTTGAGCGAGTCGATGACGGCGAGTACGAGCTTCTTGCGCTTCGCGGCCACGCCTTAGCGGAGCACCCGCAGCCCGGCGTACTTCTCGCCCTCGCGCCGGCGGCCGCCGAGCAGCAGGATCACGAAGGCGGCGATCGCGAGGATGGATACCGGCGGCAGGAAGACGGCGATCGCGGCCAGGAGGAGGGCAGCGCCGTCCGCGTATGCCGTGAGCAGCGCGGCCGCGCCGCCCTCGAGGCGCTGGCGCGCGCGCTCGACCAGGCCGCCGACCGCACGCCAGCCGAGGAAGGCGCAGATCGGCCCGGCGATCAGGCCGGGCCAGGCGTCGGTGCCGCCGTCCGCAAGCGCGCCCGCGAACAGCAGCGCACCGAGCACGATCCCCACGACGGCGCTGAACACCTCCACGGCGCGGCTCGAGCCCGAGCGTTCCAGCAGGTAGGCGGCCACGCCCACGGCCAGGACAGCGAGCAGGAAGCCGGTCGACTCGAGGAAGCGCCAGTCGGTGCCGTCGAAGTCGATGCCAACGTCGCCGCGCGCCAAGCCGCCCGCCAAGAGCGGCGGCAGGTAGGGCCGCACACCGGTGGCACCCGCCAGCCCCATCCCGGTCGTCGTGTCGAGGAAGACGCTCACCGCCTGCCCGGTACCCTAGCTCCGACCTCGTGAGCATTTCACGCGACCTCGAGCGCTACGCCGGGCTGTTCGCCTCGCGCACGAAGGTCATGAAGTCGTCGGCGATGCGCGACCTCATGGCCGTCACCGCGCGGCCTGAGGTGATCTCGCTCGCCGGCGGCCTTCCCGACACGAGCACCTTCCCTCCGGACACCTTCGCGGCGGTGGCCCAGCGGATCGCCGCGGAGTCGTGCGCGAAGGCGCTCCAGTACGGGCCGACCGACGGGCTCGCCGAGACCAAGGAGTGCATAGCCGCGGTGATGGCGGCCGAGGGAATGCGGGTGGACGCCGAGGACATGGTCGTGACCACGGGCGGGCAGCAGGTGATCGACCTGGTAACCAAGACGCTGATCGACCCCGGGGACGTGGTAATCGCCGAGGGCCCGACCTACCCGGGCGCGGTGCCGGTGTTCTGCGCCTACGAGGCGGAGGTGGTGCAGGTCGAGATGGACGCGGCGGGGATGCGCGTCGACCAGCTGGAGGAGACGCTCGAGCGGCTCGAGGGCGAGGGCCGGCGCCCCAAGTTCGTCTACACGGTGCCGACCTTCCAGAACCCCGCCGGCGAGACGATGTCGCTCGCGCGCCGGCGGCGGCTGGTCGAGATCGCGCGCGAGCGCGAGCTGCTGGTGCTGGAGGACAACCCCTACGGGCTGCTGCGCTACGAGGGCGACGCGATGCCGCCGCTCTACGCGCTCGACGGCGGCGTCTACGTGATGTACCTAGGCACGTTCTCGAAGATCCTGTCGCCGGGGATACGGCTCGGCTGGGTCGTGGCGCCGCCGCCGGTGCTCGAGAAGATCAACCTCGGCAAGCAGGGCGCCGACCTCTGCACCTCGACGCTGTCGCAGCTGATGGTCCAGGCCTACTTCGAGCGCGCGCCCTGGCGCGACTACGTCGACTCGCTCACCGAGGTCTACCGCGACCGGCGCGACGCGATGCTGGACGCGCTCGCCGACCACTTCCCGCGCCAGGCCGAGTGGACGCGGCCGGGCGGCGGCCTGTTCATCTGGGCGACGCTGCCGGACTTCATCGACACCACCGACCTGCTGGCCCGGGCCCTGCGCGAGAACGTGGCGTTCGTACCGGGCGAGGCGGCGTTCCTGGACGGGCGGGGGCGGAGCTCGATGCGGCTCAACTTCTCGGCCTCGGACGGGGAGTCGATCCGCGAGGGCATCCGCCGCATCGGCGAGGTGGTGACCGAGCAGGTGAAGCTGTACGGCACGCTGACCGGAGAGCACGAGCCGGTCACGCGGCCGGGCGCCGACGTGGTCCAGATACCCACGCCGGCGGAGCGCAGCCGGAGGGCACGCTGACTCGGGTCGCGGTCCTGAAGGGGGGACGCTCGCTCGAGCGGCGGGTCTCGCTGCGGTCCGGCGCGCGGGTCGAGGACGCGCTGGGCAGGCTGGGGCACGAGGCGGTGCCGATCGACGTCGGCCTGGACCTGATCCAGCGGCTGCGCGAGGCGGATCCCGACACCGCGTTCATCGCCATGCACGGACGCGACGGCGAGGACGGCACCGTGCAGGAGCTGCTCGAGATCCTCGACATCCCGTACACGGGGTCGGGCGTGCTGGCGTGCGTGCGCTCGATGGACAAGGTGCTCGCCAAGCACTTGATGGTCGAGCACGGAATCCCGACGCCGGACTTCTACGCCTTCAACGAGACCGCCTTCCGGGAGCTCGGCGCGGCCGAGGCGCTGGGCGCGATCGAGGAGCGGCTCGAGTTCCCGATCGTGGTCAAGCCGTCGAGCCAGGGCTCGGCGCTGGGCATCAAGTTCGCCGGGACGCCGGCGGACGTGCCGGCCGCCCTGGTGGCCGCCTTCTCGTACGACTCGAAGGTGCTGCTCGAGCGCCACGTGGAGGGGCGCGACCTGGCCGTCTCGATCCTCGACGGAAAGCCGTTGCCGGTGGTGGAGGCGGTGCCGCAGGGCGACGAGTTCTACGACTTCGAGGCCCGCTACGAGATCGGCCGGACGAGCTTCGCCTGCCCCGCCGAGCTGCCCGGCGACCTGACCGGGCAGGCACAGGACCTGGCGCTGCGGACTCACGAGCTGCTGGGCTGCGAGGCGTTCGCCCGGGTGGACCTGATGCTGGGAGCGGACGAGGAGCTCACGGTGCTGGAGGCCAACCCGATCCCGGGATTGACGGAGACGTCGCTGCTTCCGCAGGCGGCGGAGGCAGCGGGCATTTCCTTCGACCAGTTGGTGGGGCGGATCGTCGAGCTCTCGCTCCAGCGCGCCCCGGCTTAGGGCTACTGGTCCTCGGGCTCGCCGCTGGCGAAGTCCTCCGGGGTGACGTTGTCGAGGAAGTCCTTGAACTTCTCGACGACCTCCTCGGTGTCCTCGACCTCGTGCTCGAACTCGATCGCGGACTCGGAGATCACGTCCTCGGCGGCGAAGATCGGGGCGCCCGTGCGCACGGCGAGAGCGAGGGCGTCGGAGGGCCGCGAGTCGATCGGGATCTCGCGGCCGTTCAGCTGGAGCGTGACCTCGGCGTAGAAGGTGTTCTCGCGCAGCTCGGTCACCGCCACGCGGGTGCACGACACGTCGAGCTCGGAGAGCATCTCGCTGATCAGGTCGTGGGTCATCGGACGGGGCGTGTTGGCGCCCTGGAGCTTCATGAGGATCGCCGCCGCCTCGGGGTGCCCGATCCAGATCGGGAGGAACTTGTTGCCCTCCCGGGTCTTCAAGAGCACGATCGGCTGCTTGCCGACCATGTCGAAGCTGACGCCGTAGATGACCATCTCCTGCATGGGGTTCTGGACAGTCTAGAGGCGGCGGGAAGTGGTCACTACAACGGCAGAGAGCCCCGTTCGGGGCCCTCTGGGCACTCGCCTGTTGATCGGATCGCGCGCACTCGGCCGAGCCGAGTGCTTGCGCAAAGATGGGCGATCCTGGACTCGAACCAGGGACCTCGTCCTTATCAGAGACGCGCTCTAACCGGCTGAGCTAATCGCCCTCCGAGGGCGATTGTAGCGGCGCTACGCGGCTCGCCGGGCGGCCGTGGAGAGCAACGAACGGGCCAGCTCCACCGCCTCCGCGGGCCTCTCGAACTCGAGCTCGATCACGCAGCGCTCGCCCTTCGCCCGGGCCTTGACCTCGCGCCCCAGCGCCGCCGCCATGGCGTCCTCGGCGGCCGCCAGCGCCTCGGCGAGGTCGGGGTGCACCACGCGCGGACGGGCCGGCGCGGGGTCGCCCTGCTCAGCATCGCGGGCGCGGCGCTCCGTCTCCCGGAC
>JBOGXT010000125.1:0-10198 GCA_050694635.1 Thermoleophilaceae bacterium | reverse complement strand
GGCCTACGCCGAGCGGCTGCGTCGCGCCGGGGTGCGCGTCGCGCTGCTCGATCGCAGCGACCCGTTCGGATCGCCGACGCCGTGCGCCGCGCGTGACGAGCAGCTTCGCGAGCTCGCCGCCGCCGCGCAGCAGCTCACCGTCGCCATCGTGCACCGTAGGGCCCGATCACCGCTACCAGCGTCCGGCGATGAGGCAGGTGATCGCCAACGAGACGCTCGAAGTGAGCGCGTTCGAGGCGATGAAGCCATGGATTCGGTCGAGGTCGAGCATGACGTGCTCCTGCGTGGTCGTCGTGGTCCGCGGCAGCCGACCCAGGCGTAAGGGGTTACGCCGAGGTCGTCGAGCGATCCGACCAGACGGCGAGCTCGTTGCCGGCCGGGTCGGCGAAGTGGAATCGGCGCCCGCCGGGGAACGCGTAGATCGGCTTGAGGATCGTCCCGCCGGCCTGGACCTCGGAGTCGCGTCGCAGGCCCCCTACTTCCTTGCCGCGGCTCTGAATGCCGGAAGCCGCAGCTTTCTGATCAAGCTCGAGTAGTCGATCTCCCGCCCCGGGGCGCCTGCCGGCTCACCGCGCGATCCGACCATCTAGGCCGCCTCGCCGAGGGTCTTGTCGGTCTCGTAGCTGAGGATGACGATCCCGTCGCTGAGCGTCGTCGTGTCGGTCAAGTGCATTCACCGAGCGCGTGCGCTCGCCGACGAGATCGTTACGGTGATCCAGCAGCAGGCGGATGTCCATCGCCGCCTCGTCCAGATACGCGACCGAGAACTTATCGATCCCGTCCTTGACGACCGCCCGGGCGATCGCGAGCGCGTCGATCTGATCCGACTTGCCCCGTTCACGCTCTCCCTTCCTGGAGGCGCCCCATCCGGTGCGGAGCGACCCTCACGCCCCGCTCCCCGGCGGCCAGCAGCGCCTGCTCGAGCCGCCTCGAGACGTGCCGGCAGTCCTCGATCGCCCACACGCGCTCCTCATCCAGACCACGAGCCCAGCGGACCGCGGCCAGATGCCCCGGCTCGTCGGCTCTGATCTCCCGGCCGCCGCGCACCCGGCCGGTGCCGTCATCGACCGCCGCCAGCGCGTGCGACCCCTTGTGCGTGTCCGCGCCGATCACGATCATCTACAACCGTCCCTTCGTTAGGTTGACCACCGATGAAGCGGCCCTCGGCGGACAGCTCTCACTTGGGGCGGCTGCCACGCTCCTATCAGGTCACGCCGAAGGTCCTCGGGCGGCGACGGGCGACACAACCTTTGCCGGTCAGACAGGTCGACACAGGCGTCTAGGGTCAGCCCGTCGCCAGCCCGAGAACCAACCGCACAAGTCGGACGTCACCGCCCAAACGGCGAACGACTCTGACAGTGACAGGCGTCTCGAGCGCCTGCGTTGAGACGCTCGCCTTCGCGCGCCAAGCGGAAGTCGACTCTGCACGAAAGGGACCGAGGTGAGCATCCTGAAGCGGTCCGACAGGCACCCCCCAACCAAAACCCGTTGTGCTCGACGACCGACGCTACGCGCCGACCGGCTCAGGCAGTGGGAAGAGCCGAACGAGGCGCTCGACGGCCGCCTGGTCGCCTTCGATTCTCATGTCCCCTGCGCGCTGCGCGTCGGCGAGCGAGCGGCCGTCCCAGAGCACCGCGCCGATCGTGCCGGGGTCGGTGTCGATCGTCGCGTCGGGTTGATCGGCGTCGCCGCGGGCGACCTCGATCTCATCGTCTGAAACCTCGATGCGGAAGCGGTCCTCGCCCAATCGCAGCTCGTAGCTGGCCCGCAGTCCCTCAGCGGCGTCAGAGTCGAACAGTCCTCTGAGCGCGAGCACGATCGAGTCCGTGCCGATCGGGGCCTCGCGGGGCTGCGACGGCGAGCGCGCGGCCCAGCGCCCGAGCGAAATAACTATCCCCTCGAGCTCGCGGCCCCAGTCGGTCAGCTTGTAGACGCGCGAGCCCGCCGGCGGGGGGAGCTTGTCTCGCTTGACGACGCCGGCCCGCTCGAGCTCGCGCAGGCGCTCGGAGATGACGTTGGGGCTCGCGTTGGGGAGACCTTTCTTTAGGTCGGTGAAGCGCTTCGGCCCGAGCAGCAGTTCGCGGACCACGAGCAGCGCCCAGCGCTCGCCGACGAGGTCTAGGCCGTGGGCGATCGAGCAGCGGTCGCCGTATGTGCGCCTGGTTGCCATGGTCGCGAATCGTAACGCTAAGTCCTGACCCTGGTCTATTTGGTAGGTCTTCAGGACTATCTGTTAGTCTCTTACATCTCTCTTGTCCTGAAACGCTCCCTCGGATCTGAGGCGAGCCAACTAAAGGGGGTAGTTGATATGGAACGAAGGCCAATCAACCCCTGGTCGTGGTCCCTCAAGTTGGGATTCGACCAGGCCCAGCTCATCGACGGGCACCAGCGGCAGCTCGTTTGCAGCGGACAAGACGCGGTGGATGCCGACGGTCAGCCCCAGCATCCGGGTGACATGGCCGCGCAACTCGAGCTAGCCCTCGAGAACCTGGAGGCTGTCCTGGCCGCCGGCGACATGACTCTCGCCAACGTCGTCCGGCTCAACGTGTACACCACCGACGTCGACGAGCTGTTCAAGCACTGGTCAAGTCTTAAGGACCGCTTCGGGAACTCCGATGGTCGCTTTGCGACCTCCGTGCTCGGCGTGACGCGGCTAGCAGCACCGCAGCTCGTCGTCCTGCTGGAGGCAAGCGCGGTTGACTGACCCGCAGACATCTCTCACCAGACGTGCGAAAAGGGGATGGCACCGACGTGCGGCCTGAGACGGTTGCCGACTACAGGGCCGGATCGGCTAATCGGCCTGACTGAACCCTCAGCCCCTCATCAACAGCCGCTTCGCGTGGGGCTCGGCTCGGCCCGAGCCCCACGTCGTCGTAGATCGGTGCCGAGCGCAAGGCGTCGGATATTCGAGTATGGGCATAAGCGCGCCGAGGTGATAGTCGACACCGTCGTTTTCTGCCACGGTCGCCAGAATCGCGGCTCAGGCGCTGAGCTCAACGTCGGTGACAGGCGTTACCCACGGGTCGATGAGTTCTGGCTCAAGGTCAACCGGTTGCGACCGGTCGCGGCGGCGCTGTCTTCGACAGTGGCATCCCGGCCACGGAGCTCGAGCTCCAAACGGCGCGTGGCTATCCCTCACGCAAGGTCGCCCTCATCTACAGAAACGCGAATCGCACGTAGTCGGTCCGCGCGCAGCGGCGGTGGGCCGAGGCGCTTCACGGCATTGCTGCCGGCCCCGGGCGCGATCCTGGGATTGGCCGCGCCACCGGCGCTGATGCACATTGAGGTCGAGAGCGAACCCGCGAAGCGGTCACAGTTGCCCGCAGACAGCCCCGAGGAGATCCACGCCATGATCGCGGTGGCGTTCAACGAGGGGACCTCGAGGCGTTCGTCGCCCTGCACGAAGAGGACGCGGTGACGATCGTCCCCACTCGACGGGCAGCGCGCCGTCGGCCGGGAGCAGATCCGCCTGGCGCTGCGGCCCGTGTTCGCGCTCCGGCCAAGGGTGCGCAACGAGGTCGTCGGAAAGCTCGAAGGCGACGACCTGGCCCTCACCCGCGCTCGCTGGAGCCTTGCCGGCGTGGGCCGATCGGGCGATGGGCGCGCTCGGACTGGCGATCGCGTGTCTGCGACTCGACCGTCGGCTCCGGCCCTAGCGAGGGCGCTGCCGGGGACCATCAGCCTGCGTGCCCGGGCGCGCGCTCACCGCGCCGATAACGTCGGAGAGGAAGCGCACGAGCCGGGCGGCCGATATGCGCTGGGGGTCGAGGTCGGGGTTGTAGATCACGACACTGCAGCCGAAGCAGCATGGGTCGGCGAGCGCGGCCCGCGATGTCGAGCAGCTCGTGCCAGGTGAGGCCGCCGGGTTGAAGGTAGTCGGCGGCCAGGAAGTCGTCGCTGCGCAGCACGTCGAGGTCGACGTGCAGCCAGAACGAGCTTGAGGCGACCGCGAGCGTGGCGGTGGCGTCCCGGGCCGATACGGCCGCCCCGCTCGCGCGAACCGCGGCGTCGTCGCGGAACAGCGCGACCGCCCCGTCGAGCGAGTCCACACTGGCCGCTTCGAGCTCGCGTCGATCGCGCGGCCCCAGCATTACGAGCGCGTGCGGGGCCAGCAGCGGCACGAGGTCGTCGAGCGGCGCCGGGAGGCCGGCGACGCGGCCGAGGGCGATCGCCACTTCGGAGTCCGAGGCCTCCCCAGTGTCCGAGCGCTCGGGCGGCCAGGCGTCCTCGTGTCCGTCGACCAGCAACAGCCCGGGGTTCCCGTGATCATCGCCGCCCGCTGCGAGCCCGCCGAGCAAGACCGGGCAGTCCCCGCCGACGAATAGTGGGAGGCGGCCGCGGTCAAGGCTGCGGGCGATTGCCTCGCGGGTTGCGGTGACGAGGCGTCCGAGCGCTCGCTCGTTCAGCAGCCCCGACGGTCCGCGCACGCCGCTTCCCTCGATCAACTCCAGGTCCCCGCCATCGCGCACCTCGCCGCGGCCGCTGAGACTCTCCACGAGCCCCGCTTCCCTGAGCACCCGGATCGCTGTCGCGATGCCCCCCGGCCTTGCCGCCGAGGTAAACGGCACGCCGATCAACTCAACCTTCATTCTGCTCCTACTTTCGGATCCGTGTCCAGCACGGTCGCGGACGGGAACCACCACGTTGTTCTCATTCGTCCTCAGGCATAGACCGGCAGGAAGAGAATCGCGAGACCGCGGAGGAGGTCGAACACCGCGCACCACTCCGCAAACGACCGCGCGACGACAGCATCGGCTCGGAAATGCGCCGCGTCCCAGAGACCGTGGCCGAACCATCCCGCCGCGACGACATAGCGACCGGCATCAACGTCGATTGACAACGCGACCAGCGCCGGAGCCTGCCGGGTGACTTGGCTGCCCTACCGCGCGATACGGTCGAGACGACGCGGCGATAGGTGGTGGCGCGCCCCTACTGGGCACCGTGCTCTCGCACGACGGAACGTTGTTCGGCTCACGCGCCACGGCTCCTGCGACAGGCAATGCTGGGATCCGGTCAGCACCCGGCGGTGCCGAGGTCGTCGGAGCGTCCGGCTTCTAGGCGGGACCACTGGGCGGTAGGACGTCCGTTGGTGCGGACCTGCTCGCCGGTGATGTCCCACCGTTGCGGCCAGCCGGGGGCGAGTCCTCCCACGTCTCCTGCCGGCCGTACACGGCCATGTCCAACAACGCATAGCTGTTGTCCATCGCCTCGACGCCGCGGCGGTTGGTCCAATAGGTCTCGAACACCCCTGTCGCCGTGCCGCAGGTAGCAAACCACGTGCATCATGCCGACCTGGCGTCCGCCCAGCAGCATCTCGCCGGAGCCGTGCGCCGGTAGCGCACGCTCTCCTCGTAGGGGCCCTGGGCGAACGTGGCGTAGGTGACGTCGCGGGAATGCAGGTAGGACAGCTCGCGGACCTGCGTGGTGTAGAAGGTGCAGCCCTCGCACTGCTCGCACGCGGGTCGGCCGGCCTGCCACATGAAGTAGTAGGCGATCAGGTGTTGACGGCTCTCGAACGTCTCCAGCAGGGTGACCGGTCCGTGGGGCCCGATCAGCGAGATGGTCGGATCCATCTCCACCATCGGCAGCCGCCGACGGGCCGCCGCGATCGCGTCACCTTCGCGAGTGTGCGCCTTCTCCCGAACCCGAAGCGCATCCAGTTCGGCCTGCCAGGTGGCCCGGTCGACCACTGCAGGCACCCCCGGTGTGGCGCCGGCCGGCCACTCGACGTTCTTCGACTCATCCTTCATGATTGCCTGCTCGCGCGTACCGACCTTGTGTTTTGTGGTCCGTCATCGCGGCGCGCGAGGCCGACGGGAGCAGCTGCCATCGCGGCGCCCTGCGCCTCCCGTCGGCGTCGCAGCCGCACCATTATCCAGCCGCGTGCGACGAGGACCTCGGCGCCCGTGCCGGTGAGCGGGGGAGGCAGCTCCTCCGCCGGCACGCCGGAGATGTGGGCGATCACCCGTCCTCGCCGTACGCGTCGTGGTAGTTCCACCACTGGTAGGGCGGCGTCTGCGGGTAGCCTTCCGGCGAGTCCTCCCACTCCTCCTGACGCCCGAGCGCGGTCATGTCGAGGTAGCTCCAGGTGCTCCCCAACGCCTCGTCGCCACGGCCGTTGGTGAAGTAGGTGCGGAAGACCCGGTCGCCCTCGCGGATGAAGGCGTTGGTCCCGTGCCACTCGTCGACGCCGAAGTCGGCGTCGAAGTCGTCGGTGAGCGTGTACCAGGGGATGGCTTCCCATCCCATGCGCTCCTGCAAGCCCTGGATCTCGGCCTGGGGGGCGCGCGAGACGAACGCGAGCGTCGTGTCGCGCGCGTTCAGGTGGGCGGGGTGCGCGACCTGGTCGGCGACAAGGGAGCAGCCGACGCAGGCCCGCTCCGGGTACGCGCCGCCCGCCTCCGGGTCCGTGGTGACGTCCGGCGCGTAGAAGGCGCGATAGACGAGCAGCTGGCGACGGCCCTCGAACAGGTCGGCGAGGCTAGCCGCGCCGCTCGGGCCCTCGAAGCGGTAGTCCTTCTCCACGGCCATCCAGGGCATCCGGCGGCGCTCGGCCGCCATCGCGTCGCGGGCGCGGGTGAGCTCCTTCTCCTTGACGAGCAGCTTCTCGCGGGCGGTTTCCCACTCCCGCCGGGAGGCGATCGGGGGTGTGTTCATTTCGCTTCTACCTCCTTCAGGTAATCGTCGCCATCGAGTCCTTGGCTCCGGCGTCCACCGCCTAACGCGACGGCGGGCGCGATCCTCCTACACGGGCGGCGGCGGCCACCTTTTTGCGGCTCGAATGCCATCCGTCCTCCTCTTCTTGTCCAGCATCGTCACGATTTCGCCTTTGGTTTGTCGTGGGTGGTGTCAAGCTCGCGCAGGATGTCCGTCCATCCCTCGTGGTGCGAGGCCTGCGCCTTCTCGTCCGGAAGCCCGATCTGATGGATCCCGACCACGGTCGAGCCGCTCGATGAGGGCTCGAATGTGACGGTGACGATCGAGTCCCGGAAGCCAGTCGCGGGCGAAGACCAGGTGAACACCAGACGACGGGGGCGGTCGATTTCCCGATAGGTGCCGGAGTGCACGATCGAGGACTTGTCGTCGACCATGACGATGCGGAACTCGCCGCCAACGCGCGGATCCGTTTCGGCGCGAGTCTCCCGACTGCCGGCCGGCCTGAACCAGGACGCGAGGCTTTGCGGGTCGAGCCATGCGTCGAACAGTTCTTCGGCGGGGGCGGGGATCTCGCGCCGGACGGCTACCGGGTATTCGTCTGTCACGACGACCCCTCAGCGTTGTCGCGGCTCGTGACGAAGGCGTCGAGCGAGGCAAGTTGATCGCCCCAGAACCTGCGGTAGTGCGCGATCCATTCGGCCGCTTCGGCAAGCGGTTCCGCCTCCAGGCTGAGGATGTGCTCCCGCCCCAGCACGCTCCGTCGCACCAGGCCGACCCCCTCCAGCACCCGGATGTGCTTCGAGGTCGAGTTGAGCGAGATCGGAAAGGCACTGGCGACATCCGTCACCCGGGCGTCCGAGTCGGCGAGGCGGGCGAGGATGGCGCGGCGCGTGGGGTCGGAGACGGCGGAGAAGACGCGGTCGAGGACGGCTGGAGAATGTTCACCCATAGAGGTGAATATAGCGGGGGATCGTTCAGAGCGCCCACCGGTTCTCGTCGGACGCGACCGCCGAGAACAGCGCCGCCCGCTTGGACGCGGTGGAGCGGCCGGTGACGAAGACACGCGCTCCCTCACCGGCGAAGCCGCCGGCGATCGCACCGCCCACCGCTCAACCCGCTCCGTGGGTGATGCGGTCTTTTTGTCGAGCCGCATCGTGTCGTCTGTGCCGTTGAGTCGGGACTCGGGCCAGGCGGTCCCGGCTGCCGGACTTGTCGTAGCCAACTCCGCCTTGCGTGAGCCACGCCCGAGCAGCAGCGGCGCGATCACCAGGCCGGCGGCCGCGAACGCGATCGTCGCGGCGAACGCCGCTTGGAAGCCGTCGGTCAGGGCCACCACGCCCCCATGGCCGTCGGCGTGTGACACCGCGACAGTCGAGAGGACCGCGACGCCGAGCGCCGTACCGATCTGGAACGAGGTGTTGCTGAGCCCTGTACGAAGAGCCGCTACACAGCGGCGACTTTCCTTGCGAGGCTCCGGAGCAGCCGGCCTGCCCTCATC
This sequence comes from Thermoleophilaceae bacterium, assembly GCA_050694635.1. Classification (GTDB taxonomy): domain Bacteria; phylum Actinomycetota; class Thermoleophilia; order Solirubrobacterales; family Thermoleophilaceae; genus JACVRW01. The sequence continues at coordinate 2,043 of JBOGXT010000125.1, read as the reverse complement.
GGCGATTCGGGCCCGCGGAGTCCAATTCGGAGTCCAGAACCCCTGTTCGGCGGCAACCGAGGCGCGACCCCCTCAGCCTGACCCACGGGTCTCGAAAACCGTTGGGCGTCGTTAGACAACTCGGACGCGGGCGGCCCGCACTGAAACCAGCCGGCCCAACGGCAGCCCGGGTCGCGCTCAACCGGTCGCCGGTTCGAGCCCGGCTACGCCCAGACGATCGGGGGGGTTGTCTGCTCGGCTATCGGTAGTTCATTTGTCCGCGACAGGCGGCTCTCCTGCTGCGCGGGAGCCGCGGTCCGTAACGAAACCCGTGCCCGGCGGACGGATACCCGTGATGAACGCGCGGCAGGCAACGGCCAGGTCGCTGTCCTCGAGCGGGTCAGTCCTTATTCGTCCGTCGGCCGGGACGCCCCATCGGCGACGAGGGACTGCGCGCCGTACGGGCGGCATTCGACGCGAGAGGACACCGTTCCGATGAGCACGAGTCAGCATGAATCTGACGGTGCGACCCGCCTCGCCTACATCCTCGGAGTACCCCTGGCTGAGGACGTTGTGCGCCAATGGCCGCAAATGGGCGAGATCGTGCGGACGAGCCAGCTCGTCGCCGACATCGAAGGAAACTTCCCCGAGCTCACGCTCGCGATCGGCAGACGTCTGCATCTCGACGATGTCGTAGTGGTCGAGTGGACCTGTGACTACGGCGACGGACGCTTGTACCGGAACGTGACGATCGGCGAGCTCGAAGATGGCCGAGCGGTCCGCGTCACCGACTATTGGGGCGAGCCCACGCCGACTCCGGAATGGCGCCGGTCGTTGACGGACCGGCTCGAGATGCCCGGCGACGGCATATGGCCCGACGCCGACCATCTCGCCCACCACTAGGACGCCGCGATAAGCCGCGAACAACTCCGATGAACGGCGTTCGTTCCCGGGGACGTCCCCGATTAGGAGCACCGCGCCGCGTCGAGTAGCTGCGTTGATTAGGCAGCCTTTGAGCGCCGACCCGGTCGCCCGCTCGTCGCCGACTCAAGGCGAGAGGGCGCCCAAGGCCGTGATCGAGGCCGGCAAGCAACGCCGCGATGGACACATGCGCGCGTAGCGGAAACGTGGCCAAAGGTGGCCCGGCGATTTAGGAGTACTTGCCGGGCGCCGATGCTGTTGAGCTCGATCGCTCGCCGACGTGGTCGAGGGCTTCTGCCGCGCGCTCGAGCTCGACCGCTTCGCCATGTTTGTCTTCGACTTCGGTGCGCGGGTGGGCTTCCGGTTGGCCACGCGCCATCCCGAGTGGATCGCCGGACTCGTGGTCCAGAACGGCAACGCCTACGAAGCGGGCCTGAGCGAGTTCGCCCGCGACTTCATCGCGACTCGCCCCGAGCACGAGGGCGCCGAGGCCAAGATCCGTGAAATCCTCACCTTGTCGGCGACCCGCGATCAGTACCTGCACCGGGCCGGGGAGCCGGAGGCGATCGCACCCGACGGGTGGACGCTCGACCACCACTTCCTCAAGCTTCCCGGCCGCAAGCAGATCCAGGTCGACCTGGCCGTGGCGGGTGTGCCGCGCGACGTAGGAGTCGGGCGATGGCGCCACCGCGCGCGTGTCGCTGGGCTGGCAGATACCGCGCATCGGGCGCTGGAGCTACGCCTAGACACTGCGCGTGCGCGAGGCCGGCGAGGGCTGGCGCGTGAGATGGTTCCCAAGGGTGGTGCATCCCGACCCAGATACGCGCGGGCCGAGCTTCTGTCGGTAGGCGCTGTTTTGCCCTGCTCGGCGGGAAGGAGCGAGCCGCGCCCGGGATCGAGGGGCTGAGCGTTAGAGAGGCTAGGCGGAGGTGCCGGGCGGTCGGGCGGTTGCTCTGGCATAGGCTTCTGCCATGAGCGCCTCGCGGGGCAAGGTCAGCCGCCACGAGTCCGAGATCGGCCGGTGGGAGACGGTCTCGCGGGCGGCCGCATCGAGGCTTGGCCAGCACGTGCTCGGCTACTGCGGCTACGAGGAGCAGACCGTCGGCTTCAGTCGTCGCCGCGAGTTGCCCGCGGGTGAGGTGG
>JBOGXT010000124.1:0-2020 GCA_050694635.1 Thermoleophilaceae bacterium | reverse complement strand
GAAGAGCCTCTGCTACCAGCTGCCGGCGCTGCTGCTGGAGGGGGTGACGATCGTCGTCTCGCCGTTGATCGCGCTGATGAAGGATCAGATCGACTTCCTGCAGCGACTGGGGATCGAGGCGGCCAGGCTCGACTCCAGCCTGGGCGCGACCGAGCAGCGTGAGATCGGGGAGCGACTGCGGCGCGGGGCGCTGAAGCTGGTCTACGTGGCGCCGGAGCGCTTCAACAACGAGCGTTTCCTGGCGCAGCTCGCGCGCACTCGCATCTCGCTCTTCGCCGTCGACGAGGCGCACTGCATCTCGGAGTGGGGCCACAACTTCCGGCCCGACTACCTGAAGCTGGCCGAGCGGGCCCGCGAGCTCGGGGCGGAGCGGGTGCTGGCGCTCACCGCGACCGCGACGCCGGCGGTGGTCGCCGATATTCGGGCGGGGTTCGGGATCGAGAAGGCGGACGCGGTCGTGACCGGCTTCTACCGGCCCAACCTGACCTTGCTGCTGACGCCGGTCACCGCCGCGGAGCGCGACGGCCTGCTGCTCGAGCGGCTGCGCGAGCGTCCGCCCGGCTCGACGATCGTCTACGTGACCTTGCAGCGAGCCGCGCTGCGGGTTGCCGAGTTGCTCGTTGCAGCCGGCCTCGAGGCCCGTCCCTACCACGCCGGCATGAGCACGGAGGAGCGCGTCGCGGTGCAGGAGTGGTGGTCGGGCTCGCCCGAGGGAATCGTGGTGGCGACGATCGCGTTCGGGATGGGAATCGACAAGGCGGACGTCCGCTACGTGTACCACTACAACCTGCCGAAGGGACTCGAGTCGTACTCGCAGGAGATCGGGCGGGCGGGGCGGGACGGCGAGAAGAGCATCTGCGAGCTGTTCGCCTGCCCCGACGACGTGCCGACGCTGGAGAACTTCGCGTACGGGGACACGCCAACGCGGGAGGCGCTGGCCGGCCTGCTCGCCGACGTGCTCGAGCAGCCCGTGGGCACCGAGTTCGCCGTCTCAGAGTACGAGCTGTCCGGGCAGCACGACCTGCGCCCGCTCGTGCTCAGGACCGCGCTCACCTACCTCGAGCTCGACGGGATACTCAGGCAGGGGACGCCGTTCTACGCGGGCTACCGCCTCCGGCCCACCGGCGAGTCGTTCGACGAGGTCTTCCGGGGCTTCGACGAGTCCCGTGCGAGCTTCCTACGCCGCCTGCTCGCAAGCGGCAAGACAGGTCGCACCTGGACGACGATCGCGCCCGACGAGACCGCGTCCGCGCTCGGAGAGTCGCGCACCCGCATCGTCGCCGCGCTCGAGTACCTCGACCAGCAGGGCCTCGTCGAGCTACAGGCGGCGGAGGTGCGCCAGCGCTTCACCGTCACCGCCCGCCCCGACTCCCAGAGCGAGCTCGTGGAGCGGTTGCTCGTGCGCTTTGCCCACCGCGAGCGCTCCGAGACCGAGCGCATTCAGAACGTCCTCGCGCTCGTCACCCACGACGGCTGCCAGGTGCAAGCGCTCGTCGCCTACTTCGGCGAGACGCGCACCGAGCCCTGCGGCCACTGCAGCCACTGCCTGACCGGGCGGCCCCAGCAGCTGCCGGAGCCCGAGCCGAGACCGCCGCTCGAGACGGTCGTGGAGGCCGCGGCCCTCGCCGACCTGCGTTCGAACCATCCAGATGCGCTCGGTACGCCGCGGCAAACCGCCCGCTTCCTTGCCGGCATCACCAGCCCCGCCACCACCCGCGCCAAGCTGACCCGGCACCCCCTCTTCGGCGCACTCGCCGAACGCCGCTTCAGCGACGTACTCGCCTGGTGCGACGTCGCAGTCGCATAGCGGCCTCTCCTCTCCAAACGTCGACGCCCTTGGCACGACGTACGCCCGCTTGCTCCCAGCGAAGCGATAGACCGCGTCAGCACCACGGAGCCCGCGCTACGAAGCAAGCTCGGCGAGCGCGGCGACGGTGCGCCAGTTCCGCACGGTGAGCGCCGTCGGCATGCGACGCTTGGTGAGGGCCTCCATCAGCCTCGAGCGACCCTGTCCGTCGGG
>JBOGXT010000123.1:0-6393 GCA_050694635.1 Thermoleophilaceae bacterium | reverse complement strand
CAGCTGGCGCTCGGGGTCCGGCTCCTCGAGCACCTCGCGGTACCACTCCCGCTGCGCGACCGGCACATCGCCCTCGCCGCCACGCAGGCGCTCGACCGCGTAACGCTCAAGGCCGGCCCCACGATCGCAGAAGAGGTGGAGGCCATCTCCTACTGATCGCGCCCGAGCCCGCGGTGGCGACAGCTGTCGACTGGCGAGGAAGGGTCGAGTCAGTCATGCTGCCGCGGGCCCCGTGGTCTCGCACCCCGATGGCAGTAGCGCCACGACCGACTCAAAGGCTCCAGCTCGTCCAAGGCGCTGATGAGGAAGTCGGACTGCGCGAGCGCCTCGGCGTCCGGGGGATAGTGGACGTTGGGCAATGCGACCACCACCGTTCCGGCGGCCGCGGCCGACCGGATCCCGTTGGCCGAATCCTCGATCGCGACGACAGCTGACGGGTCGACGCTGAGGGCTCTCGCCGCGGCGAGATAGACGTCTGGCGCCGGCTTTCCTCGGGGGACCTCCTCCGACGAGACCGTGGCCGCGAAGAATCGTGCGAGCCCCGTGGCTTCCAGCACCGCATCGATCACCTGCCTGTTCGCCGAGCTCGCCACCGCGAGCGGCCAGCGGGCGGCGAGGCTCTCCACGGCGGCCGCGGCACCCGGCAGCAGGAGCGGGCCGCTCCCGACTCGCTCGAGCATGCGCGCGACCACTCGGCGGTTGATCTCCTCGGCCTCCGCCTCGACGCCGAGCTCGTCGTGCATGTAGCGCGACCACTCCGGAGCGCTCATCCCGATCATGTCGGTCGTCGCGTTCGGCTGCCACTGCCCGCCCGAGGCCTGCGCGACCCGGCGACGGGCGGAATCCCAGTCGCGCTCGGTGTCGACCAGGACACCGTCCATGTCGAAGACAACGGCCCGAACCACCTAAGCGCGCATCATGACGCCTAGCGGGGAGGGCGGTGCTACCGTCGAGCAACCTCGAGGAGGAGAGGAGGAGCCAGGTGTACACCAACAACGGTGACCGCTTCTTCGTAGTCGACGGTCATGTCCACTTCTGGGACGCGAGCCCGGCGAACTGGGTGAGCGGGCAGGAGCAGTACGCGAAGGGCTGGATCGAGTGCTTTCACGCGTACATGGGCCTTGGGCCGGCGGAGACGCATTGGCCGATCGAGAAGTTCCAGAAGTACTCGGAGGAGGACTTCGTCAAGGACGTCTTCGAGGACGGCCATGTGGACGTCGGCGTCTTCCAGCCGACGTACCTGAGGGAGTGGTATCGCGAGGGCTTCAACACCCTCGAACAGAACGCGAGGCTGGTCGAGAAGCACCCGCACCGGCTGATCGCCAACGGCCGCTGGGATCCGCGCGAGGGTGAGGCCGGCCTCAGGCGGCTCGAGGAGGACGCCGAGCGCTACGGCCTCAAGGGCGTCAAGCTCTACACGGCCGAGTGGTATCAGGGGTCGCGTGGCTGGTCGCTCAAGGACCCCGAGTCGCAGCGTTTCCTGGAGAAGTGCCAGGAGCTCGGGATCAAGAACATCCACGTGCATAAGGGCCCGACGATCTGGCCGCTCGACAAGGACGCGTTCGACGTCTCGGACGTCGATCTCGTGGCCACGAACTTCCCGGAGCTCAACTTCGTCGTCGAGCACGTCGGCCTGCCGCGGATCGAGGACTTCTGCTTCATGGCGACGCAGGAGCCGAACGTCTACGCGGGCCTGGCGGTGGTCATCGGCGGGTTGATGCACGCACGTCCGCGCTTCTTTGCCAAGGTGATGGGGGAGCTGCTCTTCTGGGTCGGCGAGGACAAGATGCTGTTCGCCAGCGACTACGCGATCTGGGAGCCGAGGTGGCAGGTCGAGGGCTTCGTCGACTGGAACTACCCGGAGGACGTGGAGTTCTCGGACTATCCGCCGCTCGACATCGCGGGTAAGAGGAAGATCCTCGGCCTGAACGCCGCCAAGCTCTACGGGATCGACGTGCCGGAAGAGCTTCGCCTACCCGAGGAAGCGGGAACGCCGGCGGCGCAGGAGGACGCCCAGCTCGTCAGCGACAAGCCATGACCACCCGGGCTCGTGTCGTCGAAGCGCTTGGCGAGGTTCACGATCCCGAGCTCGACGAGCCGATCACCTCGCTCCGGTTCGTGACCTCGTGTGAGGTGACGCTCGACGGCGATGTGGAGATCGTGCTTCGGTTGCCCACGCCGCAATGCGCCCCCAATTTCGCCTACCTGATGGCAGCCGACGCGCGCGACGTCGTGCGCCGGCTGCCGGGGGTCGACGGGTGGCCGTCAGGCTGGAGGATCACTACACGGGTGAGGAGATCAACGCCGCGATCGCCGGCGGCGAAGGCTTCACGCGGGCGTTCCCCGGCGAGACCGACGATGACCATCTGGACGCCCTGCGCAGCCTGTTCCAGCGCAAGGCGCTCGTCGCACGCCAAGCGAGGCTGTGTGAGGCGCTGCTGGCCGATGGCGCGACCCCCGAACAGGTCACCGCGCGCCGCGTGGCAGACCTCCCGGACCTCCCCGACGCACGGCGGTGCCTGGAGCTGCGCGGGCAACTGGGGATCCCGCGTGACCATGACTCGCCGGCCTTCGTCCTGCCGGGTGGCGAGCCGGTGGCGGCCGATGAGCTCGGGCGATGGCTGCGGAGCGCACGACTCGTGCGGACGAGCCTCGACGTGAACGGCGGCATCTGCCGCTCGCTGCTGAAGATCCGCCACCGGCTGGCGCCCGAACCGGAGGAGGTTGCACCATGATCGCCGCACGGCTCCACGCCTACCACGAGGAGCTGAAGCTCGACGACGTCGATCAGCCGAACGCCGACGGGCCGCTCGATGTGGTCGTACGGATGGGCGCCGCGGGGCTCTGCCGGACCGACCTTCACATCCAGGAGGGACAGTGGGCTGAGAGGTCCGGGGTCAAGCTGCCTTACACGCCGGGCCACGAGAACGCAGGTTGGGTGCATGAGATCGGCTCGGCGGTGACGAACGTGTCGGTCGGCGACACGGTGATCGTCCACCCCTTCATCTCCTGTGGGCTGTGCGGGCCGTGCAGATCCGGCGACGACATGCATTGCCTGGACGGTTCCTTCCCGGGCATCAATCGCGACGGAGGCTTTGCCGATTTCCTGAAGACCTCGGCGCGATCCGTCGTCAAGCTCGACGAACGGCTCGACCCCAAGGACATCGCGGCGCTCGCGGACGCCGGTCTGACCGCGATCCACGCGGTCAAGAAGGCGATCCCGGTACTCGGCCCGGGCACCCGGGTCGTCGTGATCGGGGCGGGTGGGCTCGGTCACATCGGAATCCAGTGCCTGCGCGCGATGACACCCGCCGAGATCATCGTCATCGATCCGTCCGAGCCGGCGCTGGCGCTCGCGCGCGAGCTGGGCTCCGACCACACCGTCAAGGTAGACGGCAGTCAGGTCGAGAAGGTCAAGGAGCTGACCGATGGGCTGGGCGCCGAGGCGATCGTCGACTTCGTCGGCGAGAAGGGCGCGATCGAGGATGGCATCGAGATGGTCCGGGACGGCGGCTTCTACTACGTCATCGGATACGGCGAGAACATCAACATCCCGACGATCGACGTGATCTCGCGCGAGATCTCGTTCATCGGCAACCTGGTCGGCACCTACAACGACCTACGGGAGCTGATGACCCTGACCGCCCAGGGCAAAGTGAGCCTGCACACGACGACGTACCCGCTCGAGGCGATCAACGACGCGATGGCAGACCTCGACGGCGGACGGCTTCAGGGCCGCGGAATCCTGGTTCCCGCCGGCGCGGCGTAGCGCGCCCGTGCGGTTGCGGTGTCGAAGTCCATGCGGCGCCCGGCGCCATAGCGCTCGAGCCGGTGGCGGACGTGGAAGTTCTGCTCGAAGTGGTGGCGAAGCGGGAAGTAGAGGAACGGCCGCCCGTTGGCGGCGACCTCCATGGTCGTCGTCAAGCCGCCCTGGACGATGGCGAGGTCGGGCGAAGTCGGCCGGGTCGAATCCGGTGACGTGGCCGGCGAAGGAGTAGTGCTCCTCGGTCTAGGCGCGGATGGCGGGCAGGCCGGGACCGAACGGGTCGGGCACGATGTCCTCGGAGTTGCCGACGAAGATGGCCCGGTCGCGGACGCGCGGGAAGCGGGCGATGTGCTCGATCATCTCGGCGTTGTAGTCGGCGGCCACGAACGCCTCGCGCTCGCCGCCGTCGGCCATCGGCAGCCAGCCGACGAAGTCGGTGAGCCAGACGTAGGCGGCGCGCTTCTGCTCGGGGTTCTCGTGCAGGTAGTAGTCGAGCTCCCACGCCTCGTCGCCGATCCAGACGTCGTAGTGGCGCTCGCGCACGAGGTCGTGGAAGACCATGAAGTTGGCGAGCAGGATCTCGTCCATCCGCCGCCAGGCGTGGAAGCAGTGCAGGTCGTGCTCGGCGGACTCGCTCTCCATGTGGCCCGACTCGTTGGCCAGCTCGGCGCTGGCCGGGTGGATGCGCTCGCCGCGCTGCTCGAGGACGGCGGTGACGGGGTGCTGGGCGAGCCAGTCGATCTCGAGCTCGGGATGCAGCTTTCGCAGCTCGTCGGCGATCGCCGCGTCGCGCTGGGCGTGGCCGAGCCCGATCGGCGAGGAGATGTAGAGCGCCCGCTTGCGCCGCGCCCGACCGCGCGTCCAGCTGCGCGGTGGCTCTGGCGGAGCCGCGAAGTGGCGCAGCAGCAGGTTGACGGCGACCGGATCGCGGGTGTGGGGAAAATGCCCGGAGCCGTCGAGCGTGACGAGCTCGCCGGCGGTGGCTGCGGCGAGTTCCACACCGCGCGCGTGGGGGCTGATCGCGTCCTGGTCGCCGTGGATGACCAAGACCGGGCAGCGCACCTTCGAGCACAGCTCGCGCAGCGTCGGCTCGTCGAGCTCCGGGCGAGCGTGGTGGCAGCGAGCGTCGCGGGCGTCGTCTCGAGCCCCCAGCCGACCGCGTCCTCGATCTGCTTGGTCGAGTGCGGCTCGGTCAGGCACTTCGAGAAGTAGTAACGGTTGTACTTCGCCCACCCGTCGGTGGACTCGAGCCGCTCGTCGAACGGATGAACGGTGCGTTCCGGATGGGGCGGGGCGAGCGCGACCGCGGGCGCGATGAAGACAGCGCCGACGACACGCTCGGGCTGCTCGGCCGCGAGCAGCAGGGCGCGCTGGGCGCCGAGCGAAAGCGAGACCAGCGTCGCTCGCTCAGTTGTTGTCGCATCCATGACGGCCATCGCGTCTGCGGCGAACTCGGCCTCGGTGTAGGCCCAGGGTGTTCGGGCCGGTCGGAGCGGCCGTTGCCGCGGCCGTCGAAGGTCAGGACGCGGCAGTGGTGCGCCAGGTAGGCGATCTGGAGCTTCCAGTGGCGCGAGTGGACGATCGACCAGGTCGGCAGCAGCAGCACCGTCGGCTCGCCCTCGCCGTAGACCTCGTAGAAGAGGCGGACGCCGTCGCGCTCGACGAAGCCCTCCTCGTCGGGGTAGCGGGCGCGGCTCTGCTCGGCCGCACGAACCGTGGTCGGGCTGGTCGCCGCGGCGGTCAGCGCCGAGCCCCCTCCCGCATCTCGAGCAGGCCGTCGATCCAGGCGAGCAATTCGGCCTGGCCCGTCTCGATGCCCGACAGGCGCTCAAGGATGATGCCCTCGTTGAAGGTCATCACCAACGACACGAGCGCATCGAGAGGGACGTCCACGCCGAGCTGCTCGCGGACAGGCCCGAGGGCCTCTGTCAGCACCGCGCGCCACTCGCCGTTCACCCGCGCCACCTGGTCGCGCAGCTCGGGGCGGTTCCAAGCCAGCGCCTGAAGCTCGAGCCAGATCTTCTGGTAGGGGCGGTCCTGGTCGAGGTACGCCATGGCGGTCCGCCACTTCTCGATGAAGGGAACGTCCGCCGCGTACATCGAGCGCTGGCGCTCGATCAGCTGCTCCGTGAACCGTTCGAGCACGCGCACGAACAGGTTCTCCATCGAGCCGAAGTAGTAATGCACCAGGCCGTGGTTGACCCCCGCCTCCTCGGCCAGCCGGCGCGTGGTGATCCCGGCGAACCCGATCTCTACCAGAAGCCGCTCGGCGGCGTCCAGGAACGCCTCCTCGGTGGCCGCTCGTGGCGAGGTTAGTCGCATGACTTAGACAATTGACCAAAATCGGCCCTTTGTCAAGTGCAAGCACCCGCGCGGCTACTCCGGCGTCCCGCTGAGGACGCGGGGCAGGTCCTGGCGGCGCGTGACGCCGAGCTTGCGGTACGCGTTCTGCAGATGGTTGTCGACGGTGCGCACGGAGATCACGAGCCGGCCGGCGATCTCGCGGCTGCTCGCCCCGGCGGCGGCGAGCAGCGCGATCTCGCGTTCGCGGGGCGTCAGGTCGACGGCCTCCGGCGCGGCGAGCATCGTCGGCGGGCGCGCCCCTTCGCACTTGGTCAGCCAGAGGG
>JBOGXT010000122.1:0-3394 GCA_050694635.1 Thermoleophilaceae bacterium | reverse complement strand
CTTCCTCGTTCGGCAGCTCGAGGACGGCTCGATCGAGGTGGCCGACGCCCTGGACACGCTCGAGCAGCCCTGCTACGACATGCGCGGGCTCACCCGCAACCTCGACTTCGTGTCGCAGATCTCGCGCTACGTGACCTGGCTCGGCTGGGACAACTACGCCACCGACCACGAGGACGCCAACGGCCAGTTCGAGCAGAACTTCGACTTCGCCGACGCGCTCACCACCTGCGACCGGGCGATCTTCTTCCGCTACATGGTCGAGGCGCTGGCCCAGGAGCGCGGCCTGATCGCCACCTTCATGCCCAAGCCGTTCGGGCACCTCACCGGCAACGGCTGCCACTTCCACATGAGCCTCTGGAAGGACGGCGAGAACGTGTTCGACCGCGACCCGGGCGACGACCCCCGCGGGCTCGGGCTCTCGGAGCTGGCCTACAACTTCATCGGCGGCCTGAAGGCCCACGCCAAGGCGTACATCGCCGTGACCGCGCCGACCGTGGGCTCCTACAAGCGGCTCGTGACCGGCACCCGCAGCGGCTCGAGCTGGGCGCCGGTGTACGTGAGCTACGGCTTCAACAACCGCACCCAGATGCTGCGCATCCCGGACGGAGGCCGGATCGAGGACCGCACCGTCGACGGCTCCTGCAACCCCTACCTCGGCGCGGCCGCGGTGCTGGCGGCGGGCCTCGACGGAGTCGAGCGGGAGCTCGACGCCGGCACGCCCACGACGGAGCTCAACCTCCACGAGCTGACCGACGAGCAGCGCCAGGAGCTCCGCGTCGAGCTCCTCCCCGGCAACCTGCTCGACGCCACGCGCGAGCTCGAGCGCTGCGACGTGCTGCGCAAGGCGCTCGGCAACACCGGCCGCGAGGACTACCTGGACTACTTCGTGCGCGTCAAGCGCGAGGAGTTCCAGGAATGGCACGACCAGGTGAGCGACTGGGAGGTCAAGCGCTACCTGCAGCTGTTCTGAGCGGGCGGGGCGCCGTTCAGGCCGCCTCGAGCAGGCCGAGCCGCGCCGCCAAGCGCCGCGCCGGCAGCGCCTGAAGGAGCAGGGTGAGCACCACCGCGAGGGCCACGACGCTCGCGTAGATCTCGATGTTCGGCACGCCGAGCCCGGCCAGCACCCCGACGAGCGCGGCGGGCACGACGCCGGTCTCGCGGGTCCAGCACAGGAACAGGATCTCCTGCGGGGTCCAGCGCGCCCGGCGGTCGGGCAGCGTGCAGGCGAGCACCACGAGCGGGCGGGCCACCAGCAGCAGCGCCGCGAGCACGGCCAGCGCCGGAAGCAGGTGCTCGCCGAGGTCGTCGAACGGGATGTTGGCCCCGAGCACGACGAAGACGAACAGCGTCACGAGGTCGGCCGCTCCCGCGCTGAAGACGCGCATCTCCTGCTCGTGCACGGTGTGCATGGCGAGCCCCAGGTGCTCCATGTTGCCGACGATCAGCCCGGCGAGGAACGCGCCCAGGTAGCCGCTGCCGCCGGCGGAGTCGAGCGAGAAATAGCCGATCGTGACCACGGTGAGGACGGCCAGCGGCGAGGACTCTCGCCAGATCCCGGCCCGCCGGCTCGAGATCACCGCCGCCAGCCCCAGGCCCGCGATCACGCCGATCACCGTGCTGACCCCCAGGTCGACGGCGAACTCCGCGACCGGCTCGGCCACCGAGGAGTCGCCGCTGATCACCACTCCGGCGAGGGCCAGCGCGAGGGCCGCGCCCGTCGGGTCGTTGAAGGCGGACTCGGCCACGATCGTCTGCGCCAGCTTGGGGCGCACGCGCGAGCGGATGAACAGCGGGATCAGGATCGCGGGGTCCGTGGGCGCGAGCACGGCGCCGAGCAGCACGGCGCCGGTGAAGGAGAGATCGAACACCAGGTGGGCCACGAGGCCGGTGACGACGGCCGTGACGACCACGCCGGGCACCACGAGCAGGCCGAGCCCGAACCAGACGCGCTGGAGCACCGGCAACGACAGGTTCAGGCCGCCGTAGAAGAGGATCAGCGACACGCCCAGCGTGAAGATGAGCTGCGCGCCGAGCGAGTCGATCGGCACGTCGATCACATCCAGCGCCTGCGGCCCGAACAGGGCGCCCATCGCGACCAGCACGAGGATCTCCGGGATGCGCATGACGCCCGCGAGCAGGCGGGCCGTCAGGGCGGCGACGAGCAGCAGGCTGAGCGTGAGGAGGACGTCTTCCGTCACTCGCCGGCCCCGGACGGCCGGCGCTGTCGCTCCCCCTCGAGCGCCATCCGGGCGACGTCCCAGGCGGTGACGAGGAGCAGCACGATCACCAGGCCGGTGCCGAGGCCAACCGCGATCAGCCGCTTGCGCGCGTCGTCGCGGGCGTCGTCGAAGGCGCGCTCGGTGGCGGTGGCCTGGCGCGCCTCGTAGCGGGCCAGCCGCTCGGCGGTGTCGGCCATCGCCTCGAAGCGGACGAGCTCGGGTCCGAGGAAGATGCGCTTCGTGACCTCCTCGCGCCCGGCCCGCAGCTCGCGGTAGGCCACGACGTCGAGGTCCATGAAGCCCCCAAACTCCTCGCTCAGCTCTCGCAACAGCTCGCGCTCGGGCGCGTCGGTCAGCCGCCGGCGCGCGTCGCGCAGGTCGGCGCGGAAGGCGGCTACGGAGCGCTCGAATACCGGCCGCGAGCGGCCGCCGTCGTACCCGTAGGCTGTCTGCCAGCCGTTCACGTCCGTGACGCCGAACTTGAGCTCGCGCGCGAGCGCCTCGTGGCGCGCGCGGTCGCGCACCTCGTCGAAGCGGTCACCCAGCTCGGCCTGGCCCTGGAGCGCGACGGCGATCGTCACCAGGGGGCCGAGGACGGTCAGGGCGATCGCCGCGTACAGCTTGGCCCGAATCGTCATCCCATCGCGGCGGTAGGGTGGCAGCGGGGATGCTGCTCTTCGCGATCACCAGCCAGGTGCCGCCGATCCTGCTCGTCGCGCTCGGCATCTGCCTCTACCTGACCGTGTGGGACCTGTGGTCCGAGGACCTCCAGTTCCTGTACAAGGCCTGGTGGTTCTCGCTCGTGCTGGTCACGCACGTGTTCGGCTACCTGGTGTTCCGGGTGTGGATAGCTCACCGGCGTGGTGCAGGCGCGCGACCTTGAGCGCCAGCTCCAACGACAGGAGGTCCGCCGTGCGCAGGTCGAGCCCGGTCACCTGCGCGATCCGCTCGAGTCGCTGGCGCACCGTGTTCGGGTGGATGTACAGCGCGCGCGCGCTCGCCGCGACGCTGCAGCGGGCGCCGAGGTAGCGCTCGAGCGTCTCGACCAGCTGGGCGCCCCTGCGCGCGTCGTAGTCGATCAGGGCCTCCACCGCCTGGCCGTAGCGGTCGTGCGGCGCCTGCTCGAGCTCGAGGTGGACCAGGTAGCGGTAGGCGCCGAGCTGCTCGTAGAGGAT